>JBEIJP010000037.1:0-11543 GCA_040380245.1 Acidobacteriota bacterium
AGGCGAACCATCTCGACGTCGTTGGGTCGGGCCGTGCGAGTTGGGGTGACGGGCCCGATGCGGGTGTCGTTGGCCGCGGAGATCGCGGCGGAAGCCAGCTGCGCCCGCCCCTCGACCGCCAGCAGGCTGACGGTCAGCAGAATCACCATCGATCCAATTGAGGTGGCTAGCCATGAGAATCGATCTGTCTGACCCTCAATATCGTTCTTTCTGATGCCCTTATTTCTGTCAAGAATGCCGTGGAACCGGCGGTATATGGATGAAAACTGCATTGACTTCGCCTCCAGTCGAGAGACCTGCTGGACCGGAAGGGGAGTGCCGACGCTTGTCTCGCACGGACGAGGCGTTTACACTTGCTCCAGATCCACGCAGGTGATGTCCAGTTGCTATGCGTGGTTCGCACGAGGGGAGCGGGCTCAGCGATGTGTCCGCATCGCTGGTTCAGTCCACTCCCCTCCCATTTCCTGATCGACGAACGGTTGCTCGTCGCACCTACCTTGCCCTCCAAAAGCCGGATCTCTTGTCCCATCGCCAGCCGTAAGGCCGCCGGGGGGGCTCTTCGAGGGCTTGGCGATCCTCAAACCGCGTTGAGACCGTGCTCTCCCGTCCGGATTCGCACCGCCTCTTCGACCGGAAAGACAAAGATCTTGCCATCGCCAAACTTGCCTGTCCGGGCCGCCAGGACGATGGCGTCGACGACCCCGTCACAGATCTCGTCATCGACTACCACCTCGACCTTGATCTTCGGAACAAACTCGACCTTGTACTCGCTGCCGCGATAGACTTCGGTATGCCCCTTTTGACGACCAAACCCCTTAACTTCGCTGATCGTCATCCCTTGAACCCCCAGCGCCTGCAGGGAGTCCTTGACCCCTTCGAGCAGATGCGGGCGGATAATCGCTTCAATCTTCTTCATTGCCTGTTTCTCCTTCCTCAACGCCGCAGCCATCGGGCCGCCGCTTCAGTGATCCATCCGCTCTACTCGTGGACGATGTTGGCCGCGCCGCTGAATCCGAGCCGGCTCTCCCCCGCACTGAAGACACTCGAAGCCGCGAGATCGAGGTCCAGGTTGTAGCCCTCCTCGCCGTGCTGGCTGACATCGAGGCCGAGCGTCTCTTGCTCACCGCTGACGCGCACTCCGATCGCCAGGTCGATCACCTTGAGAATGATCCAGGAGGCGATCATGCCGAGCGCGATGGCGATCAACGCGCCGATCAGCTGATTGAGGACCTGCTTGCCGTTGCCTTCGAGCAACCCGCTCGGAAGCGCGTTCCCGGCGCTGTCCTTGAAGACCGTATTGACCGCACTGTTGGCAAAGACTCCCGTCAGGAGCGCCCCGGTCAAGCCGCCAATCCCGTGAACCCCGAAGGCGTCGAGCGTGTCGTCATAGCCCAGCCGCTTCTTCAACTCGGTCACGCCGAGAAAGCAGATCACGCCCGCCAGGAAACCGATCGCCAACGCCGCCATCGGAGTCACAAACCCGGCCGCCGGCGTGATCCCGACCAGTCCGGCCACCGCACCGGAGATGCCGCCCAGCACCGTCGGCTTGCCCAACCGAATCCACTCGACGAGGAGCCAGCCGATCGTCGCCGCCGCCGCCCCCAGGTGGGTCGTGACAAAGGCGTTCGAAGCGAGACCGCCCGCCGCCAGTGCGCTCCCGGCGTTGAATCCAAACCACCCGACCCACAACAGGCAGGCGCCAATGACGCTGATCACCAGGTTGTGCGGCATCATCTGCGTCTTTGGATACCCGAGCCGTTTCCCCAGATAGAGCGCGCAGACCAGGGCCGAAAAGCCCGACGAGATATGAACCACCGTGCCACCCGCGAAATCGAGCGCCGGGATCACCCCTCCGAGAAAGGCGTTGAGGAGCCCGCCGTCGCCCCAGACCATATGGGCCAACGGAAAGTAGACGATCAACGCCCAGAGGGTACAGAAGAGCAACATCGCCGAGAACTTCATCCGCTCGGCAAAGGCCCCGGTGATCAACGCCGGCGTAATGATCGCGAACATCAACTGGAAGATCATAAAGGTCTGGTGAGGAATCGTCGCGGCATAGCCCGATGGCTCCGCGCCGACCCCACGCAGGAAGATGTAATCCAGTCCGCCGACCAGCGCATTGCCCTTGGCGAAGGCCAGGCTGTACCCAATCAGCACCCAGAGCACGGACATGACCGCCATCAGTACAAAGCTCTGCATCATCGTCGCCAGCACATTTTTCCGGCGCACCAGCCCGCCGTAAAAGAGCGCCAGCCCGGGACCAGTCATCATCAGGACAAGCGCCGAACAGACCAGCATCCAGGCGTTGTCGCCCGCGGTCTGCGCGTTGGCCACCGCCGCCTCGGCACTGGCGAGCCGCTCTTCGACCGTCTGCGCCAGCGCACTGGCGTACGACACCATCAGAGTGGGCAGGAGACGCCACGTGATTCTTACAAATGTCTGTCTAGTCATCGAAGGGTTCCTCTTCTTCCTCTGTAAGTATTGTGATTACATATCCACTACACACCGACTACACACTGACTACCACACCGGTAGAAACACTCACGAAAAGTCGCGCAACGCCTCGAGCAGAACCCCTTCGATCGCGGGGAGAGAAGCGTCGGAGAGTTTTCCTCCCGCGGCATCGACCACGTAGAAGATATCGAGCGCCAGGTGCATCTCCGTCGCCACCTTGGCAAAGACGATGTCGAGTCCAAGCCCGGTCAGGGTACTGGCGATGCGGTAGGCCAGTCCCAGTCGATCCCCGGCGCGCACTTCGAGAATCGTGCTCTTCTCGGATGTCTGCTGATCCCAGCCAAACTGCAGGGGCGCGGATTGCCGCAGGTGACGCTTGCGCAGACGGCTCGATCCCTGTGCGCGCAGGCGACGAGCGACCGCCGTGGCGACATCGAACTCCCCCCGCAGCGAACGTTGAATGGTCGAATCCAACTGCTGCCAGCGGCTTGGATCGACAATCGGCTCCCCGGCGGCGTCGACCACCTTGAAGGAGTCGACGACCAGCCCATCCGCCCGGGTGTTGAGCTGCAGACTGAGAATACTCACGCCGTGAGCCGCCAGGGCCCCGGCGACACTGGCCAGCAGCCCCCTCCGATCGAGGGTGCTCAGGTGAAGGTCGGTCGATCGCGTCGTCAGATCGAGTTTCCAGCTGGTGCGAACCGGTTGCGAGAGCTGTCGATTGGCCAGGCGCAGATGCTCGACGATCGTCGCCGGCGGTGTGAACCTGGCATACTCGCGGGGGAGAAGAGCGAGGTGCGTCCGCACCTCCTCTTCGCTCAGTTCGCTCGAGAGCGATTTGACCAACAGATCGATCAGAGATTGCTGGGCCTGCTCGTTCTCTTCGAGCGGGGCCAGCACCGCGTGGGTACGCTGGTAGAGTTCCCAAAGGAGCGAGTCTTTCCACTCGTTCCAGACCCCGGGCCCGACCGCGTTGACATCCGCGTAGGTCAGCAGGGTCAAGAGGCTCAACTGCTCGACCGTTCCCACGCGGGCGGCGAAATCACGAATCACCTTCTCATCGGTGAGATCCCGTCGCTGCGAGATCTGCGACATCACCAAATGCTCGCGGACCAGAAAGAGAATCGCCTCGGAGCGTGGTGCGTGAATGCCCCACTCCTCACAGACCCGACGGGTGATCTCGACTCCCTTTTCGGTGTGGCCCCCGCCGAGCCCCTTGCCGATGTCGTGAAAGAGCATGCCCAGGTGCAAGGCGAGCGGATCGGCGACCTGCTGATAGAGGGTGCGGTAGCGCTCGAGCGCCTTTCCTCGCGAGGCGTGGAGCTCATCGAAGACCTCGAGGGCGCGCAACGTGTGCTCATCGACGGTGTAGCGGTGAAACAGGTCGTGCTGGACCAGACAAGTCAGTCGACCAAACTCGGGAAGGATCACCCCGAGCAGGTCGAGGTCGTGCATGCGCCGCAGCGCTCCCGCAACACGTCCAGTCGTCGCCACCATCCGCAGAAAGGACTCCCGAACTTCCGGAGCCGTTCGATCCGCCTCCCCGACGCGCTGACGCGCCGCCTCAATCGATTCCCGTAGCGAAACCCCAATCTCGGAGCCCGTCGCCTGCGCGTAGCCGAAGGCGAGCATCATCCGGGAGAGATCGAGCTCTTCTGCCGCCGCGTCACTACACTCCAGCAGCCCATCACGCATGACAAAGCCGCCAATCGCCGGAGCGATTCTCGCGCGCTGGTACCACCTCCGCTTGACGGCGCGGTGGCGCAACCGTTCCGTGTAGGAGGTCGTCAGGAAGTGGAGCCGGCGTGCTCCCAGGTAGTAGTCGCGCATCAACAACTCTGTCGCCTGCTGTTGCTCCGTGTCGCGATAGCCCAGACTCTCCGCCACTTGCTGCTGCAACCCCAGTGTCAGCAGATCACTCGGACGGCCTGTCTGTTGATGCATCTCGTGCCGAATCCGCAGCGTGAAGGTGTAGGCCCGCACCATCTCCTCGACGTCCTGAGACCGTACCCCACCCGCCAGAAGGCGGTGGCGAACCAGCGCGCTGCCCAGGCCGGCGCCCTCCTCTCCCTCCGATCCAATGACGATGCGGATCGCCCAGCAGAGCGTGTGGAGATCGCGCAGCCCACCCGCCGACTCTTTGATGTTCGGCTCCTGCAGACAGACCACCGGTCCCGCCGTCCGGTACTGCGCCTCGCGGTCCTTTCTCAAGTCTTCCAGGCATCCACCCGGATCGCGCGCCAGAACCTCTTCATCCAGGCGCTGCGCCAGAGTCCGAACCAGGGACGTAGCGCCCCACACCGGTCGCGCGTCGAGCAGCGCGTGGCGCGTCACCACATCCTCGCGCGCCATCTTGACGCAATCGTCGAGCGAACGGAGACTGTGGCCGACGCGAAAGCCTCCATCCCAGAGCTGATAGAGCAGGATCTCATTGAGTCGACTCGCCTCGGCAAAATCGCCTGCCCCCCGGTAGAGGATCAGCAGATCGATATCCGATCCGGGAGAAAGCTCGCCTCGACCGTAGCCGCCGAGCGCCACCAGGGCGATCCGATCTACCTCTCCGAGATCGGATCCCTCCCCGCGCCACGCCGCTTCCGCCACTTGCCCGATGACCCGATCGGCCAACCGGGTTCGCTCCGTCACCAGATCCCAACCATCCTCACCCTGTCGATGCAGCTCGGCCAGCCGCTCCGCTTCGCTCGCGAGCAACTGTCGCAGAGGGTCTGGCCGTTGCGCCTGCTGCGCTGTCCCCGTGGCCACCGGCCCCTCTCCTCTGCGCTCTTTTGACACTGCCTCACTCTGCATCTGTTTCTCTCATCTCCTGCACCCGTTCACCGCCAACACTGGGGATCAGGGTAATCACCTCGACAACAAATGTTCTTTGCCGGGCAGTATTGCAAGACCCATGCCAGAGGCTTTTCCTGGTGCGGCAATCAGCCCGATACCGTATGGTAAATAATTGATTTCAAATGAATTAAACCTCTTCCAGCGCACCACGTCATCAGAGTGTCAGCCATCTTCATTTATCACATTTTTGTATTTTATTTTGGTATGAGGCACAAAATCGTAACCATAGTTGAAAGCGACGCCGCGCCGACTCCCTCCCGGGAAGCGCTCCCGGCATCGAGACGTCGCCCGGAGCGGTCTCCCGGCCAATCTGGCCAAAGATCCTCCTTCCGGATGGAATCTTTTTTCCTGGCCCCTCAAATGAGGGAGGAATCGATCTGCCAGCACCAGAATACCGGCGCCCCCACCCTACATTTTTGTCTGGGCTTCACTGGAAAGTCACAATTTTGAATATATGACCTGGACAGGGAGAGGGAAGATCAATTACCAGCGATGATGCACAAGCGGACGGAGATGCTGGCGATAGAGGGCATCGATCTGATGAAGGAGTGGATCGGGAAGGGGCGGCAGGTGGGCGGCGGCGACATTCTCTTCGACCTGGGCGGGGGTACGCGCGCCGGGAATGGCACAGGTGACCGCCGTTTGTTGGAGGATCCAGCGAAGGGCAAGCTGCGCGAGAGTCATCCCGGGAGGCCCCTCGGCAAGGCAGGAGCGGAGGGCGTCGACCGCGTTGAGTTGCGTGGCATAGTCGATTCCGGAGAAGGTTTCGCCCTGATCGAAGGCGGCGCCGTGACGATTGAAGGCACGGTGATCATCGGGGGCAAAGCGGCTCGCGGCGGTCAGCTTTCCGGTCAACATGCCGGAGGAGAGCGGGAGTCGGGCGAGAATGGCCACCTCTCTCCGCTGGGCCTCCGGGAAGAACCGCTCGGCAGGGCGCTGCCGAAAGAGGTTGTAGATGATCTGGACAGACTGGACGCCAGGATACTCGATGGCTTTGAGAGCCTCCTCGACCCGCTCGACACTGACGCCATAGAAGCGGATCTTTCCGGCGGCAACGAGTCGATCGAGCGCGTCGAAGACCTCTGGGCGGTAGTAGACATCGGTCGGAGGACAGTGCAGCTGGAGAAGATCGAGCGCCTCTGTCTCGAGGAGCCGGAGACTGCGCTCGACAAAGGCGGTCAGGTTCTCGAGGGTATAGCCGGCGGCGACGTGGGGGTCCAGCCGCCGGCCGGCCTTAGTGGCGATGAGAATCTCCTCGGAGCGCTCGCGACGCAGCTGGGCGAGGAGGCGCTCGCTGCGGCCATCCCCATAGACATCGGCCGTGTCGAAGAAGTTGACGCCGAGATCGACGGCGCGATGCAGCGCGTCGAGGGATTGGCGATCGGAGACCTCCCCCCAGCTACCGCCAATCGCCCATGCTCCGAAACTGATCGGCGAGACCGTCCAGCCGGTTCGCCCAAGTGGTCGTCGATCCATGAGCCCCCCGATCGATGTCATCATTTTTTAGGGACGACTTTGAGGAAGGATCCGCGCCAGTCACGGAGCAAACGGCGCGTTGTCTCGATCTCTTCCTGCTGTTCGTTGGTTTCGAGTTGGGTCATGTAGGCGGTGAGCAGCTCCTGCAGGTGGAGCTGATCGCTGTCATCGACTGGACGCAGAACGACCTCGGCGCCCTTGGCGAGCCGCCGCTGGAGAGCCTGTTCATCGAGACCCATCGCCTCTTCCAACTTGAGGTAGACGACGCCGCCGGTCATTCCGGAGCAGAGCCAGGGGCCCGGGTCGCCGAAGACGAGTCCGCGTCCACTGGTCATATACTCGAAAGCGAAGCCCTTGATGTTGGCTCGGGAGGCGATACAGCCGAGATCGTCGCGGAGCGGCTCCCGCAGTTTGCCGGCGATGATCAGATCAGCGCCCGAGAGGCGAATGCCCGCGCGCGAATCGGCGTCCCCCTGCACGATGAGCGAGCCGCCCTGGGCGCCGTAACCGAAGCACTTCCCGACAGCGCCATCGACGCGCAGCCCGTCATGATTCATCCCCTTGAGAATGGCGATCGTCCCGCCACAGCTGCTCTTGGCGGCGCTGTCCTGCACCCCGCCCTCGACGACGATGTCGACACCTTCAATGTTGTAGGCGCCAAGACCATTGCCAGTGATCGAACCTTCGTTGAAGAAGAGGAGGGCCCGCTTGAAATGGGCGGGAAGCTCCTGGTTGGTACGCGCCCGGGCGAGTTGTCCGGCAAGGTGAGTCCCGAGAGATCGGTCGACCGAGGAGACCTTGTCGTCCTCGTAGATCGAGATCGACTTGCCGCGCTCGATGAGGGCCCAGATCTCGTCGGTGACCAGCCGGGTCAACGAGGTACGCGGACGGTGAGAGCGGCCGATGTGATCCTCGCGCAGCTTCTCTGGTTCGTAGCCCTCGCTGACCTCGACCCCGGAGAGCAGGTACGAGAGATCGATCATCTCCTGGCCGCGGACCTGCCTGAGCAGGTCCGAGCGACCGACCAGGTCCTGGGTACGTTGAAAGCCCAGCCGCATCGTCCAGAGACCAATCTCATTGATGACGTGGGCGAAGAAAGTGGTCAGCCCATCGACCGACTTGTCATACTCGCGGGGAACATACTTCTTGGCGCCGCCGGCGACGGCCTCCTCGACGGTCGGAAAATGGGCGGTGATGCCGACGTGGCACGTGCCCGTATTGCACTCCCGACAGCTGGTGCAGCCAACCGCGGCCATAGCCATGGTCCCAAATCCGACCCGGTTCGCTCCAAGGAGCATCAGTTTGATGACGTCAACGCCCGACTTGATCCCGCCATCGGCCCAGATCTCGACACGGCTGCGCAGGCCGGCCTTGCTGAGAGCGCGGTGGGCCTCCTTGACTCCGATCTCGACCGGCATACCGACGTGGCGCAGGGCGTGTTTGCGGGCCGCCCCCGTGCCGCCATCATAGCCGCTGATGGCGATGATATCGGCGTGAGCCTTGGCAATCCCCGTGGCAATCGGCCCAATGAAGGGGACGGCGGGAATCTTGACCGAGACGCGGGCCTGCGGATTGGCCGTCTTCAGCTCGGCGATGACCTGCGCGAGATCCTCGATCGAGTAGATGTCGTGGTTGTTCGACGGGGAGAGAAGGTCGATGCCGCGCGGTGTGTGGCGCGTCTGGGCGATCAACTCCGTCACCTTGAAGCCAGGGAGATGCCCCCCCTCTCCCGGCTTGGCCCCCTGCCCGATCTTGATCTCGAGAAAATCGGCGGAATTGAGCAGGTGAATATTGACGCCAAAGCGTCCCGACGCGACCTGCTGCCCCCGGTACTCCTTGTACTTGCCGAGCATGTCGGGGATCTCGCCCCCTTCGCCGTTCATGGCGATGATCTTGAGCCGCTTCGCCCCTTCGGCATAGGCGCGGAAGGTCGTCTCGCCCTGGGAACCGAACGACATGGCGGCGATGAAGATGGGAGCGCTATGGTTCCCAATCCGGGTGTCGGCCGTGTTCCGCGTGACGATCGACCGCTCCTGCAGGTCGAGGAGGTGGCGCAAGGCGACTGGATTGGACGACTCGATCTGACTCAGCTTCTGGATGAAGTTCTCGTAGCGCTCTTCCCGGCGGGCCACTTTGCCGGCCGCTCCCCAGACGTAGGGTTGTCGACGGTACTCACGCAGCAGTCCGGTGGTCCCTGACAACTTGGTCGACGCCCCCTTGGCCGCTTTCTCGCGTCGTGCGGCGAGGCGGGCCCGCGTCTCCGCATCGATCTTGGCGATCGAGAGCCCGGCGTGGTCCGATCCACAGTAGTTCTTGATGCCAAATAGATCGGCGACATCCGGGGCGAGGCCGATCGAGGCGAAGAGTCGACCGTAGCCGTCGACCTCGTGGATCCCCATCGTCGACATGACCTTCTCGATACCCGTGTGCTGCATGACGAAAAGGTTGCGGAGCGCCTTGCGCGCCGACTCCTCATCGACCGCGTCGCGCAGGGCGACCTCGTACATGGCGTACGGCGCGACCGCGTCGGCCCCACACCCGATGGCAAAGCAGATGTCGTGGAGATTGCGGATCTGCCCGGATTGCAGCACGATCCCGCAGCGGCGACGCAGACTCTCCTCTTCCGTCGCCGGCTCTGTGGGAGCCATCGACTTGGCGGCGACGTCGACAGTGACAGCACACCCGGAGACGCTCAGCGAGAGCGAGTGGCTCAACGCCTGGTCGACGGCGGCCAGGGCGAGATGGGCATCGATGAAGAGGGACTGGTCGTGATAAGCCGACGTATCGTCGAGAATCAGCAGCGTCGCTCCCGCTTCGACGGCCTCGACCGCTTGTTGGGCCAGGCGGGCCAGAGCCTCGGCGAGAGTCTCCTCTTCGGTATAGGTCAGTTCGAGCGTCGTCGCCCGCAGCCCGGCCGGCAGATCACCGATCTCGCCAAGCTCCGAGCCACTCCCCCCCGGACGGGAGGCGAGCAGCCGCTTGAGCCGCTGCTCCGCCGAGAAGGGGGCCGAATCGATCCCGAGGGCAGGGCTGAACTCGCGTACCAGATCATCGACCAGCGCCGTGCCAAACTCGCGCGCCACCGCCCGATGGGCCGCCACGAAGCCCGGATCATAGGTGGCCACGCCCCCCAAGAGGAGCGGCGATTTGAGCTCGATCTGCTGTGTGACCACTCCCCCGACGGTGAGGGTCGGTCGCCGGCCAAGAAAGACCCGCACAGAGAAGTGATCCCCTTCCCGTACCCGATCGATCGCCGGATTGGTCACCACCGCCACCCGCTCCTGAAAGTAGTCGGAGAGGTTGCGCCGCACCTCCGAGAAGGCCGCCAGCGGACCATCGTATCCAAGACCGCTCAATGGGTCCTTCCCGGTGACCATGGTCATCAGGTTGTCGACCTCTTCCTTGGTCCAGCCCATCGCCGCCAACGCGTCGGTCGCCGCCAGCGTCCGCTCGATGCGGATCGCTCGCTCCTTCTGCTCCTCGACCAATCCGACCGCGTCCTCCGGGGACTCCGTGGCCGACGTCGTCGAGATCGCTTCCCGAACCATCTCCGGATCCGGGGTCTCGCTTCCAGGGAGGGCGCTGCCGAACGATCCGGCCTTCACCACCAGCGAGTTGAGCCGGTGGAAATCATATCGCCGCGAGGCCAGCGCGAAGATCCGCTGCTGCATCTCCTTGTGCTCGAAGACCTCGACCTCTCCCTGACCACGGCGCACCAGCAGGCCCATCTTCTCCCCCGGAGCGAGGGGGCGCGGGTCCTGAATCATGTGCTCCAGCGGCACCACTCCCTTCTCCGACGAGGCAAAGTACTCCTTCTCCGTCACACCGAACCAGAGCGGGCGCAACCCCAGGGCGTCGCAGCTGAAGACGATCTCATCCCCTTCGCGGGCGATGATCGCCGCCGGCCCCTGCGCCAGCGAACCAAACGCTCGACGGAAATAGCGGTGAAAGGCCCGCATCGGTGTCTCGAACTTCTCCGTCTCGCTCCAGACAGGGGGGAAGAGGATCTCGATCGCCTCCATCAGCGACAATCCATAGAGCGACATCATCCCTTCAAGGGTTCGGTCGAGAATCTGCGAGTCGCTCGCCTGCGCTGGCAGCTGAATCCCCAGCGCTGCCGCTTCCCGGGTCAGCCGGTCGATCGAGTTGATCTCCCCATTGTGGCCCAATGTCGAGAACATCTGCGCCTTCTCGGCGGCGGAGGTGGTGTTGGTCGAATACCGTCCGTGTCCGAGCGTGATCGCCGATTTGAATTCGGGCCGGGAGAGTTCGGGAAAGTAGCGACGGAGGGCCTCGGCGTCGCCACGGACCTTGTAGACGACGCTCGTATGGCTCAGCGAGGCGACGTGGATCGGAAGCTCGCGCTCGATCTGCAGGTGGAGTAGAAACGTCTCGCGACTCCCAATCGGGCGCGCCCCCCGCGGCAAGGCGACCACCTGCCAGTAGACCGGCTCGTTGATGTGGGCCAACGGACCGAGGGCCTCGGGCCGCGTCTGCGCGTTCCCCTCGAAGACCACGTCCATCCCCCGCTCGCCAAAGATCGCCTGCACGCGCTGCTTCATGGCCGCGTGCCGCGCCACCTCCGCCGCCGGCAGGAGCAGGTGCGCCACGGTGAAGTAGGGATGGTGGACCGTGTCGCCAATCAACCCCGCCGACTCGAGTCGCCGCTTCCAGACTTCGCGCGGTATATCCGTCTGAATGCCCGCGCCATCTCCGTCCCCGGCAATCTCACCCGTACGATGCCCCATCTGGGTCAGCGCGTCGAG
>JBEIJP010000038.1:0-11506 GCA_040380245.1 Acidobacteriota bacterium
AGACCGTCAGGTCCAGTTAGTCTGAATGTGACTGGCGCAGTAATTAGACTGGTAAAGTTGCCATTACCAACGAAGGTCAAATTGCTCGTCAATCTGTCATAGGGCTGCTCCAAGACGACTAAGGGGTTCGGCGCCAGGCCAGATCCGATAATCGAATTACCAGCCCCACCTAGGCCAAACTGCTTAGTCAAACCCCCTGCCTCGATCCAATCAGGATAAGCGGCTGGGATCAGGGCATCTCTTCTTCCAGCCCTTCGCCAGCGTCAACCGTAGCCCCCTTGCGCCAACTGCAGCTGGGGAAAAATCCACCCGTCTACCCACCCTCCCACCCACTCCGTGGCGAGGGGCAGCAGAGATCCAGGCCATTTGATCAGGGAGAGCACCCAGGGAATGGGGGGGGCCGGCGGTCTCGTCGGGAGAACTGCCGGATGGGGAGGGAATGTCCCGGACGTGGCATACAAGCTGCATGGCTTTGTCACCTGATTTTGGGCCATCCAGGAAGAAAAGCTGCGTCCAGGGCGAAGAGCGTGAGAGACGTCAGGCGAGGAGCGGGAAGAAGTAGCGCGAGAAGGACAGGAGGCGAGACACCGACGTGTCGGAAACACATCACGGCGACCACTCACACGGGGATGCGCACGGAGATCATCCCACCCCTTACCAGCGGTTAGGCCGGCTGATTCAGCTCGACCGGACCGATTACTGGGTCATCATCATCTACACGATCCTGATCGGGATCCTGACCCTGGCCGTGCCGCTGGCGGCACAGGCGCTGGTCAACACGATCGCCGCAGGGGTGCTGATCCAACCGCTGATCGTCCTGACGATCGGTGTTCTGGGAGCGCTCCTCTTCGCGGGAATCCTCCGCCTTTTCAAACTGGTCGTCCTCGAAAAGCTGCAGCAGCGGATCTTCGCCCGGGTCTCGCTCCATCTCTCCGACCACCTGCCGCAGGTGGAGTATGACGCCATCCTGCGAGAATTCTCGCCGCAGCTGGTCAACCGCTTCTTCGACGTGCTGACGATTCAGAAGGCGATGTCGAAGATCCTCTTCGACGGTCCGGGCGCCGCCCTGCAGGTCATCATCGCCCTGTTGCTGATGTCGTTCTACAGCCCTTATCTGCTGGCCTTCGCGCTCTTCCTGATGATCTTCATCCTCTTTGTCATCTGGGTGCTGGGCATGGGAGGACTGAAGACGAGCATCCAGGAGTCGACGCGGAAGTACGAAGTGGCGGACTGGCTGGAGGAGTTGGCGCGTTGCCACGTCAGCTTCAAGATGAACGCCTCGACCAATTTTTCGATCTTCAAAGCGGATCGGCTGATTACGCTCTACGTCGAAGCGCGCCGCCATCATTTCCGGGTCCTCTTCCGCCAGGCCTTCGGAACCTACATCTTTCAAGCGATTGCCAGCGCGGGAGTCCTGGCGATCGGGGGGTGGCTGGTCATCAATCGTCAGCTGACGCTGGGCCAGGTGGTCGCCTCGGAGATCGTGGTCGTCGGCGCTCTCGAAGGGCTCGAGAAGCTGATCCGCCTGATGGAGAACCTTTACGATCTATTGACGGGGCTCTACAAGGTAGGACACCTGACAGACATGCCCGCCGAGCGGACCAAGGGGTGGGAACTGCCGGCGAGCCGGGAAGGCGCCCGCGTCGAGTGCCGCAAAGTCCGATTTTCCTATGATGGCAACAACGAGATCCTCTCGAACCTCGACATAGTGATCCAGCCCGGCGAGCACGTCAGTCTGGTCGGAAAGAGCGGGGTAGGCAAATCGACGCTGGCAATGATGATGTGCGGCCTGCACGAGCCGACCCACGGCTTGGTGCAGATCAATGGCATGGACATCCGCGACGTTCGACTGGCGAGTTTGCGGCGGGTCGTCAGCCTGGTCAGCAGCACCAACGAGATCTTTGCCGGAACGATCGAGGAGAACATCCTGATGGGCCGCAAGGAGATCGCGCACGAGGACCTGCAATGGGCCCTCGACCTGGCCCACCTGACCGATGAGGTCGCGCGGATGCCAAAGGGGCTGCAGAGCAGAGTGGTCACAGAGGGAAGGAACCTCTCCCGCGGCCAACTGCAACGGCTGCTGATCGCCCGTGCCGTCATCAGTCGACCTCAGCTGCTGATCCTGGACGAAGGCTTCACCGGCGTCGACGAGAACGACAAGCTGTCGATCCTCAATGAGCTCTTCAACCCCAAGTACAAGTGGACCATCCTCGACATCTCCCACGATCCGGAGATCGTCGCGCGAACCCACAAGATTCACGTTCTCGCCAAGGGGCATATCTTTGAGTCTGGGACGCTGCAGGAGTTGATTGCCAAGCCGGACGGGGAGCTGCGGAAGCTCTTCCCGACGCTGGTCAATGGGCAGCGGTAAGTCTGGGCCCGACGTTGGAATTGGAACTGAGGAAGGGAAGGAAACTGAGCGATGCGCATGCAGGAAACCATGAGGATGCACCAGGAGCCAGAGATCAGTTCCCTGAAGCTGATGGAGACTCCGCACGCGCTGCGCCCGGTGGCCTTCGCGATCCTGCTCCTGCTTCTCATCCTGGTTTTGAGTCTGATCTACGTCCCCTGGCAGCAATCGGTCACGGGATATGGCCGGGTGATCGTCTTCTCCCCGATGGATCGACCCCAGAGCATCGAGGCGCAGATCCCCGGGAGGCTGATCCGCTGGAACGTGGTCGAAGGGCAATCGATCCGCACGGGAGAGGTGATTGCCGAGATCGAGGATATCGACTCGAAGTTTCTGATCAACGACCAGTCGGAGCGATTGGAAGAGCAGCGGAAGTTTCTCCAGGTGGGATTGACCGAGGCGTTGTCGCGGGAGAAGGCGTTGACGGCCCAGCTGGGGGATGTCGACGGCTCGCGGAACCTGGCGATTCCGGCGGCGGAGCAGCGCTGGCGACAGGCGCAGGATCGGTTGCTGGTGGCCGAACAGAACGCGACGCAGGCAAGGCAGGGATTGGTCACGAGCGAACTCAACCTCAAGCGACTCGAGGAACTCTTTGGCAAGGGGCTCCGCTCGAAGCGGGATCTCGAATTGGGGGAGCTGGAGATCATCACGTCGAGGACGCGGTTGGAGAGCACGCTCGCCTCCCTGGAGGTCGCGCGCAAGGACCTGGAGGTGGCGCGGCTCGACCGAGACCGGGTCGGCAACGACACCTCGGCGCAAGTCAACGCGCTGCGGGCAGCGGTCGCCTCCGTCCGCGAGACGATCGCCAAGACACGCAGCGATCTGCAGAAGCTGGAGATCGATATCGGGAATGTCCGTCGCCGGACGGATCAGCGCCTGATCCGCGCGCCGCAGGACGGCAAGCTGGTGCGGGTGACCCGGGTCGGCCCGGGCGAGACGGTCAAGGCTGGCGACGAGCTGGCGGTGCTCGCCCCCCAGACGAGTGACCAGGCGGTCGAACTCTACCTTTCAGACTATGACGCGCCTCTTGTCTCGGTGGGGCGGCAGGTACGGCTCAACTTTGCCGGCTGGCCAGCGATCCAGTTCGTCGGCTGGCCCTCGATCGCGGTGGGGACCTTCGCCGGCCGGGTTCGAGTAATCGACGCGGTCGACGATGGGCAGAACCGTTTTCGGATCATTGTCAGCCCGGACCGGGAGGCAATCGACGCGAAGAAAGAGGAGGAGTGGCCGCGCCTCGACGAGCTTCGCCCGGGCGCGGAGGTCAACGGGTGGGTCATGCTCGATGTCGTATCGGTCGGGTTCGAGTTGTGGCGGCAGTTCAACGCCTTCCCACCGACGGTGAGTCGCGGCCCGATCGGCGAGAAGCAGAAGATCGAATACAACAGCAGTCGGGAGAAACAGAAGAAAGACTCCGACGAGAAGAGTGAAAAGTAGATGAACGGGGGAATTCTTCAACGCATCTTGATGGGTCTTCTCTTGTCGGCGTCCGCCGGACTGCTCGGGGCGATGGCGTACGGGCAGGAGCCTGCCCCGGTCCCTGCCGTGGAGAAGTCGACGACAGAGAACACGGCCGTGGAGCGATCGTCGGAGTCACTGGTTCAATCGGTGCGGGCGGCGCTCCGTCTGCGACTCGGCTACCCGGATCTGCCCTACGCCGGCGGGCTCGGCCAGACGAGCGGAGAGGCGACGCAGGACACGCCGCCGCTGCCGCGGGAACTCTCCCTGACGGAACTGCTTCGGATTGTCGAGCTGTACCACCCGAAGCTGCGTGGAGCCGATATCAATCGCCAAATCGCGACGGCCAAGCGCCTCGAGAAGCAGGGAGCGTTCGATCCGGCCGTCTTTGCCGGGTATGACTACCTGCGATTCAACACCGACTTCGACCCGAAGACGCTGCGGGGAAAACCGGCGACCGCGCGGATTGGCGATGTCGGGATCGAATTTCTGACGCGGAGCGGCCTCAAGGTCGGCGGGGGCGCGCGCTACAACCTGGGGAAGGTCAAGAGCCCGCTCTCGCCGACAGGGGATGGCGGTGAGTACTTCCTCAGCCTGAAGATGCCGCTCCTGCGTGGATTCCGGATCAACGAGAAGGCCGCCGCGGAGCGCCAGGCGTTGCTCGGGGAGCCGCTCGCGCAGACAGAGTTCGAGGTGACCCGCCTGCAGCTTCTGCTGAAGGCGTCGGAGGCATACTGGGAGTGGGTGGCCGCCAGGCGGGTCTACGATGTCGCGGTCAATCTGCTGGCGCTCGCCCAGTTCCGCGCCGGAGCGGTCCGGGACCGGGTGCAGGCGGGAGACCTTCCGCCGATCGACGCCGTCGAAGCGGACCTCGAAGTCCAGCGCCGCGAGGGAGGACGGATCAAGGCCGATCGGGATCTGCAGAAGACCGCCTTCAAGCTCTCGCTCTTCCTCTGGTCGCCCAATGGGCTGCCGGCGCCCATTCCGCGAGCGGAGAACGTGCCGGCGACGATCTCCTCGCCGACGGAGTACAGTGAGCAGAGCAGCCAGGCGGGGCAGCAGCTGGCCTTCGATCGACGCCCCGAACTGAGAGCGCTGGCGATCAACGCCAACCTGACGGAGGTCGATCTGGAGCTGGCCCGCAACCAGCGACTGCCCCTGCTCGACCTCGCCTTCAGCCCGGGACGGGATACAGGGTTTGGCGCGGTCGGCACGACCGTCAAGGCCGGAGCGAGTTTCAGCCTCAACCTTCGCCAGCGGACGGCGGATGGGCAGATTGCGCAGGCGCTGCTCAAGCTGCAGAAGCTCTCGCTCGATCTGGCCAATGAACGACAGCGCATCACGACCGAGGTTCTCGACGCCCTCTCGGCAATCAACACGACGGCGGGTCGCTTCGTTCGGGCGCAGTCGGAGGTCGACCTGGCGATCCAGCTCGAGGAGGGGGAGCGCGTGCGCTTCGCCCTCGGCGACAGCACGCTCTTCCTGGTCAATCAGCGGGAACGGGCGACGGCCGAGGCCCGCATCAAGCTGATCGAGATCCAGGCCGAGTACGAGCAGGCGGTCGCCGCCTTCCGTGCCGCCACCGTGCAGTTCTAAGGGGCCTCAGCTGGCCGAGGCCCACCCCTGCCTCCACTTCCGCAACGAGCCACCAAGAACCACGAGCAGCCCGGCGATCAGGCAGAAGGTGATCGCCGTGTTGAGGTAGAGTTGCCGCGGCAGGTAGTTGTCGCGGATATTCTGGTACCCGGCGGTGAGTTCGATGACCGTCAGGAAGCTGAGGGGGAGCAGCGTGACCCAGACGTAGCGACGCCGGCCCTGATTGATCAACCAGGTGGTGACGACGCAGAGGGCGACGCAGGCGAGCATCTGATTGGCCATCCCGAAGAGGGGCCAGATCGTCGCGATCGACCCGGTCCAGATGAGATAGGTCCACGGGACAACGGCGAGAAGGCTCGCCAGGATCACTCCCGGCATCCAGTCTGTCCTGGCGAAGCGAGGATGGGCGAGGCCAAGAGTCTCCTGCATCATGAAGCGGGCGACGCGCGTCCCGGCGTCGACCGTCGTCAGGATGAAGAGGGCCTCGAACATGATCGCGAAGTGGTACCAGTAGCTCATGAGCCCCTCCATCCCGCCGATCGAGGAGAAGATCTGGGCCATCCCGACCGCCAGGCTGACGGCCCCGCCAGTCCGACCCGCCAGCCGTTCCTCGCCAACCGCCGTGGTCAATTGAGCGAGATTCGACTCGGTGAAGCCCATCGAGCGGAGCGAGGCGTCGATCCTGGCGAAGGCCTCGACCGGCACATTGATCTGGAAGTAGTCGTGGGGGAACATCGAAGCGGCGGCGATCAGCGCCATGACGCCGACGATCGACTCGCAGAGCATCGCGCCGTAGCCGATCGAGCGGGCGTGCGACTCTTTGTCGATCATTTTGGGGGTCGTTCCCGAAGAGACGAGGGCGTGGAAGCCGGAGATCGCTCCGCAGGCGATGGTGATGAAGACGAAGGGAAAGACCTTTCCGGGGATGATCGGCCCCCCGCCATCGACAAAGGGGGTCACCGCCGGCATGCGCAGCGTCGGCATCACCCAGAAGATCCCGATCGCCAGAAAAGCGATCGAACCGAGCTTCATATAGGCGCTGAGGTAATCGCGCGGGGCCAGCAGCAACCAGACAGGAAGCACCGAGGCGATGAAGCCATAGACGGCGACCATGAGCGTGATCCCGTTCTTCTCGAAACGGAAATAGGAGCCGTAGGCAGAGTTCTGGACGACCTCCCCATAGACGACGGCCAGCACCAGCAGAATGACGCCGATGATCGTCCCCTGGGTGATGGCCCGGTGCGAGCCCCCGCGCCAGCGGAACATAAAGAGCCCCATAAAGAGGGCGATCGGAATCGTCATGGCGATGGTGAAGAGCCCCCAGGGGCTCTCGGCGAGCGCGTTGACGACGGCGAGCCCGACCCCGGCGAGCGCGACCATCAGAATGATCAGGATCGCGATCGTCGCGACGGTTCCCGTCACCCGGTCGATCTCCCGGCGGGCAATCTCGGCGAGTGACTTCCCGTCGTGCCGGATCGAGGCGACCAGCACTGTCAGGTCGTGCACGGCCCCGCCAATGACCACGCCAATCACCAGCCAGATCAATCCGGGAAGAAAGCCGAACTGCGCGGCCAGCACCGGACCGATCAGCGGCCCCGGTCCACTGATCGCCGCGAAGTGATGGCCCCAGAGGACGTAGCGGTTGGTCGGCGTATAGTTGGCGCCATCCTGGAAGCGATGCGCCGGGGTGATCCGTCGATCATCGAGCGCCAGGACCTTCGCCGCCAGAAACGCGCTGTAGAAGCGATAGGCGATCGCGTAGAGACAAAGGACGACAATCAGGATCGGAACCGCGTTGATGGTCATCAATACTCCTCGTGGTACATCTGGTGGCCTTCGTCGTGAATCCGGCCGCCTCCCCCAACGCCCTGTGGGAAGGCGGACCAGCGGATGGGATCGCTACGGGCAACTGCATACCACAGATCGCGTGAAACTGAAACGGACCCGCGACGTGGAAGGCGTGCCGCCTTCGAACCTGGCGAAGGTCGATCCGGGGAAGGCGTGCTACAATCGCGTCGCGCTGGCCCACGAACGCGCCAGCGACCCACGAAGCAGAAGGAGACGACCAAGCATGCCTGGAAGCAGGGGAGACCATCGTCGGGAGAGCTACCTGACCTCATCCGGAATCGAACTGAAGCCGTTCTACCCCGCGCCGGACTCGGCCGGGAAGGAGGGCGATCCCGCAGAGCGACCCGGCGCGTGGCCCTACACGCGGGGGATCTATCCGGATATGTACCGCGGACGACTCTGGACGATGCGGCAGTACGCCGGGTTTGCCACGGCGGAGGAGTCGAATCGTCGCTACCGGTACCTGCTCCGCCAGGGGACGACGGGGCTCTCGGTCGCCTTCGATCTGCCGACCCAGATTGGGTACGACAGCGACCACCCGCTCGCCGAGGGCGAGGTTGGCCGCGTCGGCGTCCCGATCGACTCCCTCGCCGACATGGAGACGCTCTTCGATCAGATTCCCCTCGGGCAGGTCTCGACCTCGATGACGATCAACGCGACGGCGGGAATCCTGCTGGCGCTCTACCTCGCCGTCGCCCGCCGGCAGGGAGTCCCCTTCGACCAGCTCAACGGCACGATCCAGAACGACATTCTCAAGGAGTACATCGCGCGCGGCACCTACATCTTTCCGCCACGGCCGTCGCTGCGCCTGATCACAGACATCTTCGCCTACTGCGCGAAGGAGGTTCCGCAATGGAACACCATCTCGGTCTCGGGGTACCACATTCGCGAAGCCGGCTCGACGGCGGTCCAGGAGGTCGCCTTCACGCTGGCGGACGGCATCGCCTATGTTGAAGCGGCGCTCGCCGCCGGGCTGGAGGTCGATCGATTCGCGCCGCGGATCGCCTTCTTCTTCAATAGTCACAACCATTTTCTGGAAGAGGTCGCCAAGTTTCGCGCCGCGCGCCGGATCTGGGCCCGCTTGATGAAAGACCGATTCGGGGCCAAAGAGGCGAAGTCGATGATGCTCCGGTTTCACACGCAGACGGCCGGCTCGACGCTGACCGCGCAACAGCCGGAGGTCAACACGGTCCGCACGACGCTCCAGGCCCTCGCCGCGGTGCTCGGCGGCACACAGTCCCTCCACACCAACGCCCTCGACGAGGCTCTCGGCCTTCCCACGGAAGAGGCCGCGCGGCTCGCGCTGCGAACCCAGCAGGTGATCGCCTACGAGTCCGGCGTCAGCGGGACCGCCGATCCCCTCGGCGGCGCCTACGCCATCGAGGCGTTGACCGACGAGATTGAGCGCCAGGCCATGGACTACCTCGCCCGGATCGACTCGTTCGGCGGCATGCTCAACGCCATCGAGGCGGGCTTCGTGCAGCGCGAGATCGAGCAGGCGGCCTACCACTACCAGAAATCGGTGGAGTCCGGCGAGGCGATCGTCGTCGGAGTCAACCGGTTCGCCAGTGAGGCAGGGACGACCATTCCGACGCTCCGGATCGATCCAGCCGGCGAGCGTGCCCAGATCGCGCGCGTCCGTCGGGTCCGGGCCGAACGAAACGCCCAGGCAGCGGAGACGGCGCTGGCGCGACTCTCCCAGAGTGCGCGGACAGACGAAAACCTCATGCCGCCGATCCTCGCCGCGGTCGAGGCGTATGCCACCCTCGGCGAGATCTCCGACACCCTCCGTGCCGTCTTCGGGGAGTATACCGAGGCGGGCTGACTCAGGCCGCCTCTCCCCCGCCCTCCCGCGCCGTTTTGTGGTAGAGTAGCGGGCGATCATCATTCGGGAGCAGAACGGTCGCCCGTCTCCGCCTTACCCTGAGCGAGCAAATGAGCAGCGGCGGGCCGACGGAGTCTCCCGTGAAAACCTGGAAGGAGCGGAACAGACATGTTGGACGCGATGGCGGTGCAGGAGTTACGGGATCGGTTCGAGAGCCTCAAACCACGGGTAGCCGAACTGCGGAGGTTTCTTTGACGTCGAGACGAAGCAGGCAGAGCTGACCCGGGTCGAAGAGATCGCCGCGGCGCCGGACTTCTGGCAGGACCAGGCGCTCGCCCAGAAGACACTCCAGCACCGGGCACGGCTGGAACGGGCGATTCAGACCGCCGAGCTCCATGCCCGTCTGGTCGACGACATCGAAGTCCTCTTCGATTTCGCCGAGGAGGACGCCTCCTCGGCCCGTGAGCTGCAGGAGAGCCTGCAGCAGTTGCAGAAGCATGTCGAGGAGAGCGAGACCCAGATGCTGCTCGGCGGCGAAAATGACGCGCGCAACGCCATCGTCGCCATCAATGCCGGGGCCGGCGGAACGGACGCCCAGGACTGGGCCGGGATGCTCCTGCGAATGTACCTCCGCTGGACCGAACGGCGTGGGCTCAAGTCGGAACTGATCGACTACCAGCCGGGCGAAGAGGCCGGTATCAAGTCGGCGACCTTCCGCGTCGAGGGTGATTACGCCTACGGCCTGCTCACCTGCGAGGTCGGCGTCCACCGCCTCGTCCGACAGTCCCCTTTCAACTCCGGGCAGAGCCGGGAGACAAGCTTCGCCTCGGTCTTTGTCACGCCGGAGATCGACGAGGACATTCAGGTCGAGATCCAGGAGAAGGATCTGCGGGTCGACACCTACCGCTCGACCGGGGCCGGCGGCCAGCACATCAACACCACCGATTCGGCCGTCCGCATCACCCACCTCCCAACCGGCATCGTCGTCACCTGTCAAAATCAACGGTCCCAGCACCAGAACCGCGACGTCGCGATGAAGGTGCTCAAATCACGCCTCTACGAGCTGGAGATGGCCAAGGTCCGCGCCGAATCGGACAAGCTGGCCGAATCGAAGCGCGACATCTCCTTCGGCTCCCAGATCCGGAACTACGTCCTCCACCCCTATCGGCTGGTCAAGGACGTGCGGACCAAGTATGAGCGCGGGGATGTCGACGCGGTCCTCGACGGAGACCTCGACGCCTTCATCAAGGAGTACCTGATCGAGAAGAGCCGCCAGACCGCCTGACGTCTCCATTCAAATCGACCTCGAATGGAGACGAGACTCCATTCGACAGATCCAAAAACCTGATTCGGGCCCGGATCGAAGCAATGACCAGCAGCCGTGCAGGAGGGGAGAAGACAGACACGATGGCGGAGGAGAGGGGAAGACGCAAGCCAGCAATCGATGAGCGGCGGCCACTGCCGCCCGAGCCAGACCGTGCGCCCGATCCCTGGAACGACGGTCCGTGGAACGAGATTGCCAGCCTGCTGCTCTTCGCGGCGGGAATGGTGCTGCTCCTCTCGCTGATCAGCTACAGTTCCGCCGATCCCTCGATCAATGCCCTGCGCAGCGAGACGCGCATCCGCAACCTGATGGGGCCGTTTGGCGCCAATCTCTCCGATCTGCTCTACCAGCTCTTCGGTCTGACCTCGCTCTTCCTGCCCCTCGCCCTCTTCGCCGCCGGCTGGATCCAGTGGCGGGAGAGCCAGTCCCAACTGACCAAAGGGCACCTCCTCGGGTTGCTGCTGATGTTTGTCGCGATGACCGGGATCCTCACCTTCATGGGAGGCCGGGAAACGCCCAAATCCTTCTACCTTGGCGGCGTTCTTGGCCGCTGGCTGGTCTATGGTCCAGTCGTCGGGCTGGAAGGAGTTCTTGGGCCCCTCGGAACGATCTTCGTCCTCATGACGATCTTCGTGGTCGGGCTGGTCATTGGCACCCCGATCACCGTCGTGGGTTCAGTCCTCCACTTCACGCCGCTGGAGCAGCGGCTGGCCCAGTTCACCCCCGGGGCGGGACGCTTCTGGTCCCGCCGGGATCGGCTGGCCAGCGCCGCGGCTCTCCAACCGGAAGCGAGCGGGCGACGCGCGACTGAACCCGAGGTGCGGCGCGAAGGCCGGGACGGTGTGCGCGGCCGCCCATTGCCGGCGTCGACCAAGGGCTCCCTTCCTGAGATAAAAGGCTCCCTCCAGGAGACAGAGTACCCCTCTTTCCCGATCGAGGTCGACGGAGGCCCAGCCGCCAGCGACGCCGCACCGTCTGGGTCGCGCCCGGCACGTCGCGAGGCGGCTGCTTCCCCGAAGCGACCCGCCAGGCGGCCCGTTGCCGACCC
>JBEIJP010000039.1:0-11393 GCA_040380245.1 Acidobacteriota bacterium
CGACGGTGCTGCACAGCGTCAACAAGATCGCGGGGATGATCGAGCAGAACGGACATTTCCACAGAGTTATTCACAGCCTCACTGATAGATGCAGATAGAGTTCTCAGATTTTCCACAGATGGCCGACTTTATCCCTGTGGATTGCGTGTGAAACCACAACCCGGCCCGGAGGAGATTCACAGACCCTGCCGACTTTTCCATTGGCCATTCGTTCTTTTCCACAGGTTTTGCACGACTCAAAAGACCAGAAAGATTGTAGTTAGAGGGAATCTCCCGGCTTTTTCACAGCACTACTACTACTAGTCTTTTATATTCTGTAGATCTGTAAGAAGTAGTAGAAAACGGCCGGTTGAGAAAGCGATCGAGCGAGGGGACAGGAGGGCATAATGAACTTTCGCATTGGGAAGCAGAACCTGCTCAAAGAGTTGAGCTTGATGCAAGGGGTTGTCGAGAAGAAGAGTACGATTCCGATTCTGGTCAATCTTCTGATCGAGGCTCGTCCGGGGGGGATTGAGATTCGGGCAACCGACCTCGATCTGTCGATCACCTCGTTCTGCGACGCGGAGGTTCTCGAAGCTGGATCGCTCTGTCTTCCTGCCAAGAAGCTCTTTGAGATCGTCCGGGCGTTGCCGGAAGCGGAGGTCGAGTTGAAGCGGGGGGAGAAAGAGCTGGTGACCCTCACCTGTGAGCGGTCGCGGTTCCGGCTGATTGGTGTGGCGACGGAGAACTTTCCCGAGATCAAGACGATTCCGGAGGGCGCGGTCTCCCTGCCAGCCCAGATCTTTCGGACGTTGATCGGGCGAACGATCTTCGCGAGCAGCACCGAAGAGTCGCGATTCACCCTCAATGGCGCGAAGTTGGAGATGGGGCCGGAAGGGATCCGGGTCGTCGCCACCGATGGGCACCGGTTGGCCTTCATCGAGAAGAAGATGCCGGTGACGGGACAGGCCCTCGACCTGTTGATCCCGAAGAAAGCGTTGGCGGAACTCGCGCGGCTCAGTGCCGAGGCCGATGATCAACTCGAAGTGGCTTACCACCAAAACCTGCTCTTCTTCCGCTTTGGCAATCGGGTCCTCACGTCGAGAACCTTGACCGGCCAGTTTCCCAACTATGAGATGGTGCTGCCGAAGGAGAATCACCACCGGTTTGTGGTGGAGAGTTCGCGCCTGGCGGGGGCGTTGCGACGTATCTCCCTGGTGGCGGACGATCGGTCCCACGCGATCAAGGTGGAGCTTCTCAAGGATCTGGTGCAGATCACCGGGACGACGGCTGATGTCGGCGATGGGGTCGAGCAATTGGCGGTCGAATATGATGGCCCGGAGATTTCAATCGGATTCAACGTCCAGTATCTTCTCGATTTTCTTGGCGTGATCAATGAAGGGGACGTGCTGCTTGAGTTCAAGGACGGCAGCTCCCAGGTCCAGCTGCGGCCGCACCAGGAGATCGACTACGATTATCGTTATATCGTCATGCCCCTCCGCGTTTGACGGCCCGGGTTCCTCTCTTACCCGGATGTGGTCGGTGGCTTGACCGCGGGGTCACCTGGGGGGAGATCCTCTGATGACTCCCCTCGTTCGGCTGAGGCGGGATGGAGCCGTGGCAGAACGGGAGGTTCTGTGTCAGGCGTAAGACGATAATCTTCGAGGTTGAGAAAGATGGTTCCCCCGGCATCACTGAAGAGATTGTCGATCCCGCGCTTCCGGCGTTGATAGCGGCGCCAGTAGAAGACCAACCCTCCGATCAGCATTCCACTCAACAGCGTCAGACCGAGCATCAGCCCGATCCAGAGAAGCGATTGGACGACGATGGTGGTGGTGTTGGTCATCTCGCGCCAGGCCGCAGCATCCGCCGGGCGGAATTCGAGTGGAATATCGGTCATTTTTCGACCGTACCAGTAGACCTTCTGCTCGTAGCGAATCTGGTTGAAGAGCTCGTCGGCGTTCGTGAGGGGGCCGTCGCTGGCGACCAGGGCGAGGTAGTTCCCGATTCGGCGGAGGCGGTGTTGAGCCTGCTGTTCCGGGGAGAGTCCGGCAAGATAGGCTTCCAGCCGTTTGAGATTGTCCGTTGCCGCTTGTGGCGTGTAGTACTCGACGAGGAGCAGTTCCAATGCCTTCCCAGCTGGTTCCTGAGTAAAGGTCGCCGTGATGGTCTCTGGCAGACTGGTGAAGTCGAGGACGTTGGCGACAGGGCCAAAGGCGGGATGGCGGCCCAGGGCGACTGGACCCAGGTAATAGGTTTCGGTGTTGGGGACCCGACGGTCGGTCGGGAGGTGCTTCAGAAGAACCGGGCGCTCCTCTTCTTGTGGTGACCCAGCCAATGTCGATCGGAGAATTGCCTCCAGTCGCTTGATCGGGGGGCCTGCAGCGGCGACGTCCTCGGTCTTGCCCCTTGAGTGACGGGGCCCATTGGATTCGCTCAGTCGAAGGTAGAAAGCACCGACTGCGAATTCCGAGAGAACCTGCCCCGGCTGGCGGGTCAGGCGAGAGAAGCTGAGCAGGCCGAAGGCCCCAGCTGGCGTCTGGTGGCGGAAGAGTTCCACCTGAAGGATGGCCTTCTCGACCCGGTAGCGGCGGATGGAGAGATCGATCAGCCCGTACTCCCGCCAGACGGGGGCGTCTTCCAGCACCCGCCAGTCCGCCGGCCGCAGAAGGCTGGCCGGGCCAACCGAGGGAATGGAGGATGCGCTGTCGCGGAGCTCGGTTGGCAGCCACTGCGTGGGAGGGGCTTTGACGGGAGGCGTGGGGGCGATTGTTTGCGCACTGATTCGTTCGATTCCGCTCAGACCCAACAGCAGAAACATGAGCACCTGGATCGACAGGGCTTCCCGGATGGTCAGTGCCGCGTGTGGCTTCTGTTCTCGATCCCGCTTCATTTCCCCATCCTTCGTTGACTCGGTTGAGGGCCCGTCGGCCAGCCGCGCTCTCGATCGTCTCATCCTTCTTCCTTTTTCCTTCTTCCTTCTTCCTGGTTTCCAGTCCTCGGCGGTGGGTTGATCAGGCGTTCCAGCGCTGAATCTGCGCAAGAATCTGATCGGCATAGCGACGAGGCTCCCGAATGTTGCTGAGCGTGGTATTCGACTCCATGGCTGGCGTGTCGATGATGATATCACCAATTCCGAGGAGCCGTTCCGATAAACTTTCCCGCACCGAAACATCCTGGATATGGCGCAAGGGGATGTTTTGCGTCTTTTTGGAGAGGAGTCCGGTCGAGATCTCGATCTTGAGGGTAGTCAGTGTAAAGACGGTGTGAATGTGCTGGATGTGTCGAACGATGGCTGGAACGAAGGCGACTGCGACCGTCAGCAGCACGAAGAGGAGATTGACGTTGAAGTAGGCGAGCCCTGCCGTCAGAACGACCGCGAGGAAGGAGCTCAGCAGGTAGCCCGTGGTCACCGGGTAGAAGGCCGGGTTGATGCTGAAGATGACCTGTTCCCGTCGTGGCGTTGATGGGGGGAGGGATTCGGTCTCTTCTTCGAGATCCTCGCTCTCTTCGTCAAAATCGTTATCCCCATCGTCGACGTCCCAGTCCTCTGCTTCGGCGGCGTCCTGCCAATCCTCTTCCCAGGCCTCTTCGCTCTCCTCCCATTCGCTTGACCGGGTGCGGTCGATGAAGGGGGACGAATTGGGGGCTTTGGGATTTGAGTAGCCCCGTTGGGAAGAGGTCGCTTCGCTCTCTCCCGCTTCGGGTGTCAATGGATCGCCCGAGAAGGATCTGCCAGATCCGGCCCGGCCCGAGGGCAAACCGTCTGGATCGCGTTGCCATTGGTCACGGCGCGGCCGAACACGCGTTCCGCAACGGTTGCAGTAGAGGCTTGCCTCGGGCAGTTTGTTGCCGCAACGATAACAGTACATGACAGGAGGCCTCCGCGGTACAAGAGACACGAGGGGGGAGCGCCGGATCTTCTCGTGGAAGCGTTACGGCAGGCCGCTCCGCAGGGCTTCGAGAAAGAGGGTTGGTTGTTCCAGGTTCGGGAGGTGACCGGACTGGTCGATCACCTGGAGTCTGGCGTGAGGGATCGCCTCGGCCATCTCCTTCATCTCCTCCGGTGTGCTGATGATGTCTTCCTCGCCGACAATCAAAAGGGTTGGTACCTGGATCGATCCCAGCAGGTCGGTGGTGGCGGTGCGAGTCGCCATCGCGTCGAGCGCGTGCGTCACACCCTCCGGATCTGATCGCTGAATCATCCCGGCGATTCTGTCGGTCAGCGATGCCTCGGGTCGACGCCGGGTCGATGCCCCAAGGAGTCGCGGGAGCATGAGGGGGATGAGAGTGGCGGTGCCCTCGCGCTCGACCAGTTCGGCCATCTCCCGTCGAGCTTCCCGCGTCGCCGGAGGGTCGGCCGTCGCTTTGGTATCACAGAGGACGAGGGAGCGGACCCGTTCCGGGAAGGATCGGTAGAGCGCCAGCGCCACGTAGCCTCCCATGGAGAGTCCGCAGAGGTCGACCTGGTTCAGTCCGAGGTGATCGAGCAGCTGGATCGCGTCTGCCACCATTCGATCGAGGCCCGTCGCCGCCGAGTCGGACGCCGTCGAGGGAGACTGACCGAACCCGGGCCAGTCGAAGGTCACGACCCGGCGATCTCTCGACAGGGCCGCGGCTGCCTCGTCCCACATCGTCTGGTCGAGGGGAAAGGCGTGAAGAAAGACGATCGCCTGACCTTGTCCCTGGTCCCGGTAGGAGAGGCGCATTCGATTCCTCCTTGCTGGGTGGATCACCCGTGGGGATGAAGGGCTTCTTTCATCTCCCGGACGGCCCGCTCCAGTCCGACGAGCGAGGCCCGGGCGATGATGTTGTGGCCAATGTTGAACTCATCAACCTCGGGGAGAAGCGCGACAGGACCGACATTGCGATAGGTCAGCCCATGCCCGACCGCAACCTTCAGCCCACTCTGGGCCGCGGCGTGGGCGGCGCTCTCGATCCGCTTCAGTTCCGTTTCGATCTCCGCCGTTCGACGGACGGTGAGATCCCCGGGCTGCTCGTTGAACTGGGCATAGTTGGCGGTGCAGATCTCGATCTGAAAGGCCCCCAGTCTGCTCGCCATTTCGATCTGCCGGAGATCCGGATCGATGAAGAGGCTGACGAAGATCCCTGCCTCCTTGAGTCTCTCGATCGCTCGCGTGATCGGCTGGGAAAAGGAGATCACGTCCAGACCTCCTTCGGTGGTCACCTCCTGGGGGCGCTCGGGAACAAGCGTCACCACGTCGGGTTTGACGCGGCTGGCGATCTCGGTCATCTCGTCCGTCGCCGCCATCTCGACATTGAGATGGGTCACGACAACCTGTTTGAGCGCGATCAGATCGTAATCCTGGATGTGACGTCGGTCACTCCGCAGGTGGGTGGTAATCCCATCCGCGCCGGCCAGTTCGCAGAGGATCGCCGCGGCCGCGGGGTTGGGCTCATTGGTTCGTCGTGCCTGTCGAATCGTCGCAATGTGGTCGATGTTGACATTCAACCGGTTTCTTTTCATCTAGCTACGCTCCTGATATTTCCCGATCCATCGATTCCAGCCGATCCGCATGACTTCGACCAGGGCCTTGAGCGGAGTGCCGACCACGTGTACCTTCGATCCTGGAACGTGATTCCAGCGCACCGGGGTCTCGAGCAAGCGCCACCCCTGTGAACGGGCGAGGAAGAGGATCTCGGGGTCGAAACCAAAGCCCTCGATGCGCTGGCGCGGGAAGACGCGGTGGGCCGTCTCGCGACGAAAGGCCTTGCATCCACACTGGGTGTCCAGGTAAGGAAGGCCTGTAAAGAGATACTGGACCAGATTGCCGACGCGACCAATCATCTCCCGGATCCAGGACTGGTGCGTGCCGATCAGGCTCCGGTCGAGCGCCCGGGAGCCGAAGACGACATCGAAGCGGCCATCCTCGATTGGCCCGAGCACCTTGGGCAGTTCGCTGAGTGGGGTGGCCAGATCGGCGTCGTAGAAGAGCAGGATCTCGCCGTTCGCCGCGAGCATCCCGGCACGGACCGCATAGCCTTTCCCTCGATTGCCCGGATTGTTGATCAATCGCAGGCGGGGGCCGAAGCGCTCCTGATAGCCCTCAATGATCTTTTGAGTCGCGTCACGTGAGCCATCGTTGACGACCAGGACTTCACTCGAATACGGTTGCTGATCGAGATAGGCAAAAGTCGCCTCGATCGTCTGTCCGATTCGGTCCGCCTCATTGTAAGCGGGTATGATAATGGATAGATGGATCATCACGCACCGGACTCAAAATCGATGTACCATTCAAAAGTGTCACTATAACACGCCCGCATATGGCTCGGCACCTGATCGAGCCGAAAGCCGCTCACCCGATGACATTAGCTCGCCAGCCGAGGGCGTCGGGGAGGGGTCGGCGGGTACCTTGGAGCGCGAGTGGGGGAGTGGTAAGATGCGGGCGTTCTTTGTCCGAGTGTCGGATCAGACGGCCCCGCTAGACAGACTGGAATCAGATGACCAATCGACGATCGACGAGTCTTGAGAGCATGTTTCGAGGACCTGAGGTCCTGACGGTGACGGAAGTCTCCAGACGGTTGCAGTCCACCCTACGACGCGCGTATCCGAGCGTGCTGGTGGAGGGGCAGGTGACGGGCTTTTCCCGGAGGGGCAACGGCCACTGGTACTTCACCCTCAAGGACGCGGAATCGCAGCTCCAGTGCGCCTTCTTCCGCCAAGGCAACCAGCTCTCACGATTTGTCCCGGAGAATGGGATGGCGGTGCAGGTTCGGGGATCGATTGGGATCTACGCCGCGCGAGGTTACCATCAGCTGGTGGTCGAGGTGATCGAGCCCCTTGGGATTGGAGCCTTGCACGTCGCGTATGAGCAGCTCCGCCAGAGGTTGGGGACAGAGGGGCTCTTCGACGAGCGGCGCAAGCGACCGATCCCCCGCCTTCCCCGCCGGATCGGAATCGTCACCTCGCGCGAGGGGGCGGTTCTCCAAGATATCCTCCACGTCCTCGGACGAAGGAATCCGCAGCTCTCCGTGGTGATTGCCCCGACACGGGTGCAGGGAACCGGCGCGGCGCGGGAGATCGCGTCGGCGATCCGATCCCTCAACCAGCTTTCTCGCGAGTCGGGCGGGGAGCGCGACACGCGCATCGACGTCATGATCGTGGGGCGTGGCGGTGGGTCGATGGAGGATCTCTGGGCCTTCAATGAAGAAGAGGTCGCCCGCGCGAGTGCCGCGTCCGAGATTCCGGTGATCTCGGCGGTCGGCCACGAGACGGACTTCACCATCGCCGACTTTGTCGCGGATCTTCGCGCGGCCACCCCGTCCGTCGCGGCGGAGCGGGTGACAGCCGGGATGGACGAACTGCGACAGCGGGTCGACGATCTGGAGAATAGCCTGCGGATCGCGTTGAGACATCGATTGGACCGGGCACAATGGGCGATCCGGACGCTGCGCGAGAGCCGCGGATTTCGCGCAGTCGGTCTCCGCCTGGCCCAAGGCGAGCGCCGTTGCCGCGATCTCGAACACCGGCTCTTCCGTGTGCTTCCCGATCGCCTGGCAGTGCAGCGTCGGCGCCTGGAGCTGGCCCGACTCGCGTTGGCCCGAACCGATCCCCGGGCGATCTTTCAGGTCGCGCGTGCCCGTGTGACGGAGAGGGAAGAACGATTGACCCGGGCGATGGAGGGGAAGCTGAGGGCCGTTGGGGTCGAGTTGGCTGGCTGGGTTGGAAAGCTCGATGCCCTCTCCCCGCTGGGAGTTCTCGCCCGAGGCTACCTCATTGCCCGGCGGGAGGATGGTCGCCTGGCGACCCGGGCGGCGACGCTCTCGGCGGGCGATCCGCTCGCTCTCCGTTTTGCGGACGGGACGGTCAGGGTCGTGACGTCGAGCGTCGACCTCGTCGATACCACTGAAAGGGAGACCTCAACGAGATGACAACCAAGACAACCGTCAGTTCCAATCAAGCGGTGCCGGGAGAGAGTCGAAGCTTTGATGAATCGCTCCGGCTTCTCGAAACGATTGTTCGCCAACTGGAGTCCGGCGAGCTCCCGCTGGAGCGTGCGCTCGACCTCTTCGAGCAGGGAATTGGTCTCGCGCGCCACTGCCAGTCCCATCTTGAAGCCGCCGAACGTCGGGTCGAGGTTCTGCTGCAGGAGAAGAATGGGACCGTTCGTCTCACTCCGTATGAGGCCGAAGCCACCTCCCCAACCTCTTCTCGGCCCGCGGCGCCGCCCCTTGCCGGACAGCCGGGCGACGTCGACGAAGAGGATGAGGACGAAGAGGACGAAGAGGATGAGGAGGAAGACTCGGACCTTCCCTTCTGATGCTGCTGAGATCTATTTTCGAGCGAACCCGTCCCGCAGCTTCAAACCAGCAGAGAAGCCGGACAGTCGGTGAGAGTAATGGAAGAATTTTTTCGACAAGAGGGATCCCGCATCGAGCGTTGGCTCGACCGCCTTGTTCCAGCAGAGACAGACCCGCCGGGCCTGATCCACGAGGCTATGCGCTACAGCCTCTTTGCCGGTGGGAAGCGGTTGCGTCCGATTCTGGCGATCGTGACAGGGGAGCTCTACGGAGTGCCGGAGGAGACACTGCTGCCCGCTGCCTGCTCCCTGGAGATGATTCACACCTACTCGCTGATTCACGATGACCTTCCGGCGATGGACGACGACGATCTTCGTCGGGGAATGCCGACGAGCCACGTTCGCTTTGGCGAAGCGATCGCCATCCTGGCGGGGGATGCCCTCCTGACGCGGGCCTTTCAGACGCTGGCCGAACTGCCCGGCGTTGAGCCCGGAAGGTTGGTGCGGGTCATCGGCGAGGTCGCCCAGGCGGCCGGAACGACCCAGGCGCTCATCGGCGGACAGGTCCTGGATCTGCAGTCGGAAGGGAAGCGCGTCACCGGCGAGGCCCTCGAAGCGATCCACCGCGCCAAGACGGGCGCGCTGATCCGCTGCGCGGTTCGTCTCGGGCCCATTTTGGGAGGCGCCGCCGAGTCGGAACTCGCCGCTCTGACCCTTTATGGCGAGAAGATCGGCCTCGCGTTTCAGATTGCCGATGACCTCCTCGACGAGACGGCGACCACGGAAGAGCTGGGAAAGACCGCAGGCAAAGATGTTGCGACCGACAAGGCGACCTACACCTCTCTCTATGGGATCTCTGAGGCCACGCGCCTCGCCCTGGAGGTCACCGCGGCTGCTATCGAGGCACTGCGGATCCTTCCACAAAACCCGGATCGACTCGCCCGGATCGCACGGTTTATTGTGGATCGGCGCTCCTGAAAGGAGTTTCCGGAAGCGAGGTCGCGTCGTGGGCTCACTGACACGGCAATCTCCTCACCTTGACAACCTTGGGGTCGGTTGTTACTCTCCATCTTTTCCATATCGTTCAGGCTTTATGTAAGCCTGCGCATTCTCCTGGTGAGAAGATCCTGGATCGATGAGAAGCTCTCCCGTCGAGATGACTCCAGGAAGAGAAGACATCTGAAAGGCGACCGAATATGAAGAGAACTTTCCAGCCAAACAACCGACGCCGCGCGAAGACTCATGGCTTTCGAGAGAGAATGAGTACCAAGGCTGGACGTGCGGTACTCAAGAGACGACGCGCCAAGGGACGCAAGCGGCTGACACCGAGCCATTATTGAGATCTTCCACAGGCAGCGGTGCCACGAGCCTTCAATGGATCCTTGATCAGATCCGCGGCTGGCGTCTGCTCCTCTCCCGTTCCCGGGAGATCCCTGGTTCTGATCTGAGCCTGCTTGAGGATAAGAAAGCGAAAAAGCTCAGGATGTCCGGATCGTGCGGCTGGTCGGGAAGCGGGATCTGGATGGAGGCCTTGATCAACCCCTGGTGGATTCGTGCATGAAAAACCCGAGTCTCCCCGCGAGGCTTCGCAACAACCGGGAGTTCAGCCGAGTCTATGAAAAAGGTCGTCGCTACCACACCCCGTACTTCAATGGATTTCTTCGAGTGACTGGGGAGGCGGCTCCCCGGATCGGTTTCACGGTGACTCGAAAAATCGGGAACTCGGTCGTCCGAAACCGCTGCAAACGGCGACTGCGGGAACTGGTGCGAGGATATCTGGGACAACAACCCAGCATCGCCTCGAAGGGGTTTGAACTGGTTCTCAACGCCAAGCCCGCATTGATCTCCGCGGACTATCCGCAACTCGAAGTGGCCTTCGCGCGTATGATGCAGGCACTGATTGGAGATGGAGAGGGTAGGACGGGGAGGCAGGAGAAGGAATGACACGAGCACTTCTCGCACTGCTGACACTCTACCGCTACCTTCTCTCGCCATTGTTGCCGCCCTCCTGTCGGTACACTCCCAGTTGTTCTGAATATACTCTTGAAGCGATCAAGGCGCACGGACCCTGGCAAGGGAGCTTGCTGGGTCTGCGGCGAATTTCGCGTTGTCATCCTTTCACGAATGGCGGTTACGATCCCCTTCCCCTCGACCTGGAAGCGGACCGCTGGTTCCGTTCCCGGATCAAGTGAGGCAGCCGATGGAGAAACGATTAATCCTCTTCCTGGTTCTTTCCTCGGTCATCTTCATCGGATGGTCCTACCTCTACGAACGTCAGTTTCCTCGCCCGGTGGAGAGACCAAAAGAGACAGCGAAGGGGGCTTCTCCGAATGCCACTCCGGTGCCGGGCCAGACGGGAACGGCCGTTGCGACGCCGGCCCCAGCTGCCGCGCCGACCTCGACCGAGGTGACCCGGGTCGATCCGAAAGAGATCGTCCTCAAGACAGACCATTGGCAAGCCCGCGTCAGTAATCAGGGCGCGGTCCTGACCGAATGGATTCTGAACAGTTTTACAGATGGGAAGCCCATCGATCCTCCCCAGGGGGTGGTTCTGGCTTCGCCGCAAGTCTCCAGAGAGGTGGGAGCGCCCTTGCGCTTCTATCTTCCCTCCGACCGGACGCTGGAGAAGGAGCTCAACACCGCCGGGTATCAGCTGATCGGCGAGGTCCCGGAACGACTGACCCTCAAAGCGGGCGAGACGGTCAGTCTGCGATTTCAGTACGTCAATCGCGACATCGAAGCCACCAAGGAGTTCGTCTTTCGTGGCGTGAAACCCGGGACAGGGCTTGAAGCTGCCTCCGGGTTCGACTTCGATCTGCGGGCGACGGTCCGTCGACAAGGAACGGCGGTGGAGGCATTTCTCGTCGTCGGCCCCAATTTCGGCGATCAGAAGGTGACCGAGGTCAACATCTACAAGCACGCGCCCCAGTTGACCTATGCCATCGACGGGAGTGTCGAGCGGGAGACAGCGGAGTCGTTGCGGGACGAGGGGCGCTCTCCGATCGAAACCGAAGGTCTGGTCAGCTGGGCGGCGGTCGATGACAACTATTTCGCCATGGCGGCGATCCCCCCCCACACGGTCCGGGCTTTTCGCTTCGTCGATCGTGAGAAATATGTATCAGTGGCCGTGGCGCTCGACCAGGCCGCCCCCTA
>JBEIJP010000040.1:0-11231 GCA_040380245.1 Acidobacteriota bacterium
GTTGTGTTTCCATAGTCGGATACTACCATCTGAAGCTGAATCGACCCAATGGGAGAGGGGAAGCGGGTAAATTGTGGGGACAAGGCGATGACGGCAGGGCTTGAGCGCACGATGGAAGACCCTGCCGATCCACCGGTGTCTGGCTGTCTGGCACCAGGCAGTCAACGGCCCTTGATCGTCACCTCAGGCATGAAACATCAATCGAAAATGACGAAGAGAAGCCAGGGAAGGTAAGAGTGCGGACGTGGCTGTCAGAAGTCGAAGCGAGGAGTTGAGGAGAACGCTCGGAGCGGGGCTGGTCGCTTTCCGGTCATGGATGGCGGCCCAGTTTGCTCCCGAGGCGCCTCGTGTCGACTGGCGAGTCCTCGGCCGTACGTTTCTCAAGGTGGGGGCGACGGGCTTTGGCGGCGGCGTCACGGTCATTGCCCAGATCCGACGATTGACCGTTCACCAGCGCCACTGGCTGACGGACGATGAGTTTCTCGATGCCGTCTCCCTGGCGCAGAGCCTGCCGGGAGCCAACGCGGTCAACGCAATCTCCTACATCGGGCTCAAGCTCGCCGGGATTCGGGGAGCGCTCATCTCGGTCGTGAGCTTCATTCTGCCGTCATTTCTGATCATGCTCGGGCTGACGATCGCGCACACGCAGTTTGGTGAGCTGAGCGACGCCAGGCGGATCTTCCTTGGGTTCAACGCGGCGGTGGTCGGGCTGATCGCGGCCACGACGGTGCGATTGGGCAAGACGGCTGTTCAGCAACAGTGGCACCTGGAGCTCGGCTTCGTCGTGGCGTTCCTGCTGATCTTCACCCAGACAACCGTTCTGGAAGTCGTGCTGCTCTCGGGGATCACCGGGTATGTGATCCGCTCCTACAAATCGCGCCAACGGCGGAGGATCCGCCAGGAGCTTCGCAAGGAGCGACAGACGAAGGCCAGAACGCGGGTGGCGGGGGAGCAGGCACGACAGCGCGCGGCAGAGATGATCAAGGAGGAGATGGCCCTGCCACGGGTGGGCCCTTCCTCATCGGCGGAGGAACCGATCCACCCCAAAAAGGACTCGCTGGAACCACGCGCCGGCAAGTCCGGGGTGACGGGCAAGCTTCACAGTCTCGACGTGGTAGGGCTGCTGTTGATCGTACCGCTGCTGGCGTGGCCAGTCCTGACGAAGATGGTGACAGTCTGGCAGCTGGTGACCATCTTTCTGCGGGTCGGTACGATCACCTTCGGGGGCGGATTCGTCATGATTCCGCAGATCGAGACGGATGTCTGCGAAGTCTACCGTTGGATGGACCATCGAACCTTCGCGGAAGGAATGGCCTTCGGACAGATCACCCCGGGGCCGGTCCTGATTACGGCGACCTTCATCGGGTTCAAGGTGGCGGGATTGGTCGGAGCGGTCCTGGCGACCTTGGCGGCCTTTCTGCCATCGTTTGTCATGTCGGTGGTGGCCGGGAGTTCGCTCGACCGGTTTCGGACCAACTTTCAGGTACAGTCGTTTCTGGGCGGAGTGGCGCCGGCCGTGGTCGGGATGTTGGCGGCGGCGGGAGTGAGCCTTGCCCGGTCGGGGCTGGCGACGCCAGACAGTTACGCGGTGGCGACGCTCGCCTTTCTGTTGATGCTGCGAGCGCGGCTCAACCCAGTAGTGATCATTCTGTTGTGCGGCGGGTTGCAGTGGGTCATCTCCCAGGGCTTGACGCAAGGATTGATTGGCTGGCTCGGGGTGTGAGCGGAGAGGGGGCAACGTGAGCGGAACCAGAGCGGATTCATCGGGTGGGGAAGGATCAGTGGCGGTCTTCGAGGGGAGGTTGGAGGAGGGATGGCGACGCGGCGGGGATCTCCTCGGAGAGCCGGGCGACAAGGGGCTGTTGCTGCTCGTTCCGGGGGAGGATCTGGACGCGCTGGCCAGTCAACCCGGGGCGAAGCTGCCCGTCAAAGGCGCGGGAGCGTTGGTTGTCGCCGCGCTGAATGAGGCGGGAGAGGCCGAGCGGTTTCTCTACCAGAGCGGGGGAGGCGGATCGGCGCGGTGGGTCAAGGCTGCGGGAATGGGGCGAGCGGAGCTGGCGAGAGCGGTGCGGGCCCTCATCCACGTGCAGCGGAGTGAAGAGGTCGTCGGGGAGGTGGCGGGGATCGGCGAGACAACCGCGCGCCGCACGATCAGGCGCGCAGCGGTCGTCGGAGCGGGCACCATGGGAAGCGGCATCGCTATGTGCTATGCGAACGCCGGCCTACCTGTCCTGCTGCAGGACGCCTCGCGGGAGGCCCTGGAGGCGGGAATGGCTCGCATCCGGGGTGTTTATGACGAGGCGGCGCGCAAGGGGCGGATCAGCGAGGAAGAGCGGGATGCCCGCCTGGCACGGATCGAGCCCGTGAATGGATATGATGGCTTCGAGGAGGTTGAGATTGTCACCGAGGCCGTCTTCGAAGGAATGGCGCTGAAGAAGCAGATCTTCGAGGATCTCGACCGGGTCTGCCGGGAAGGGACGATCCTGGCGAGCAACACGTCGACGTTGAGCATCGACGAGATCGCGGGCGCGACGCGGCGTCCCGGGGATGTCATCGGTCATCACTACTTCAGCCCCGCGCACGTCATGCGGTTGCTCGAAGTGGTGCAGGGAGCGGCGACGCAGCCCGATGTGCTGGCGACGTCACTCGCCCTCGGACGGCGACTGGGCAAGTTGGGCGTGGTGGTCGGCAACGGGTATGGGTTTGTCGGCAACCGCATGCTCCACCAGTACGGGCGCGAGGCGCAGTTGCTAATCGAAGAGGGAGCGCTGCCCGAGCAGATCGACCGGGTCTTGACCGGTTTCGGGATGGCGATGGGGCCCTTCGCGGTGGGAGATCTGGCGGGCCTCGACGTCGGTTGGCGCATTCGCCGCGAGAACGCGCACCTGCGCCAGCCTGGGGAGCGCTATCCGGTGGTCGCCGACCGCTTGTGTGAGCGCGGGCGCTTCGGACAGAAGACGGGGGCGGGGTGGTATCGCTACGACGAATCGCGCCGGGCCATTCCCGACCCGGAGGTCACCGCGCTGATCCACGATGTCTCCGCCGAGCAGGGGATCGAGCGGCGAGCGATTTCCGACCAGGAGGTTCTCACTCGCACGCAGTTCGCGTTGATCAACGAGGGAGCGCGGCTGCTCGGTGAGGGGATCGCCCGACGGGCGAGCGACATCGACCTCGTCTACCTCAACGGGTACGGCTATCCGGCGTGGCGAGGGGGACCGATGCACTATGCGGAGAGCGTCGGCCTGGCCCGGATTCTCGAGACAATCCGGGAATGGCAGGCTCGTGAAGGCGAGCGCTGGCAACCCGCTCCCCTGCTGGAGGAGCTGGTCGCGCGCCAGTGTCGGACCTTCGCGGAAGTGGAGGGGGGCCGATGAGCGCACGGGAGCCGATCGAGATCGCCATTCTGCTCTTCGATCGAATGACCGCGCTCGACGCGATCGGTCCGTATGAGGTGCTCGGTCGACTCCGGCGGGCCTCAGTCCGGTTCGTCGCACACGAGAAAGGGGTCTATCGGACAGACCAGCGGAGCCTCGGGTTGGAGGCCAGTTACCGGTTGGAAGAGGTTCCGGCGCCGGCAGTGGTCATCATTCCAGGGGGGCCCGGACAGGGGGAGCTGATGGAGGATGAGCGGTTGCACGCCTGGATCAGGCAGGCACACGCCACCTCCCGCTGGACCGCCTCGGTCTGCACGGGGTCACTGGTCCTCGCCGCGGCCGGGCTGTTGCGGGGAGTCCCGGCGACGACCCACTGGCTGGCGATGGAGGAGTTGGAACGCTGGGGAGCGGTGCCAGTCGCCGAACGGGTCGTGTTTCGGCCCGAGGAGCGGATCGCCACCGCGGCAGGCGTCTCGGCGGGGATCGACCTCGGACTCGAGCTGGCGAAACGCCTCGCGGGAGAACGGCAGGCGCAGGAGGTCCAGCTGACGATCGAATATGATCCGCGTCCACCCGGCGGCAGCGGATCTCCCGCCACCGCCGATCCTGAGATCGTCGCTTCCCTGCGGCGCCGCAGCCGCTTTCACCAGCAGACACCCTGACCGACATTTCCATTGAAAGGACTCTTTTTGCTATGCGTGAAGCCGTCGTCGTCGCTACCGCCAGAACCGCACTGGCCAAATCGTTCCGCGGATCGCTCAACCGGACCCGCCCCGAGGACCAGATCGCCCACTGTCTGCGCGAAGTGGTGCGGCGAGCCCCTGGACTGGACCCGGCCGAGATCGAGGATGTCGTCATCGGTTGCGGCTACCCGGCCGGCGTCCAGGGAATGAACGTGGCAAGAGTTTCGGCACTGCTCGCGGGCTTGCCGGTCAGCGTCGCCGGGGCAACGGTCAACCGCTTCTGTTCATCGGGGCTGCAGTCGGTCGCCATGGCCGCCTGGCAGATCATCAACGAAGGGGCGGAGGTGGCCATCGGGGGTGGAGTCGAGAGCATCACCATGCTCACGCCGGACCGGGCAATCCATCCCACCGTGCAGGAGCGCTATCCAGGAATCTACATGGTGATGGGCGTGACCGCCGAAATCGTCGCGAAGCGCTACGGCGTCAGCCGCCAGGCGCAGGACGAGTACGCCCTGAGCAGCCAACAGCGCACCGCTCGCGCGCAGGCTGCCGGGTACCACGCCGAGGAGATCGTCCCGATGGAGGTGACACGGGCGGTTCTCGACCGGAAGACGGGGGAGGCGGTCGGGGAGGAGTCAGCGGTGCTCGACCGCGACGAGTGCAACCGCCCAGAGACGACGCTCGACGGGTTGCTCGGACTGAAACCGCACTTCGACCAGACGAGTGGCACGGGCAGCGTCACGGCGGGCAACTCCTCACAGCTCTCCGACGGCGCCTCAGTCAATCTGCTGATGTCGCGGCAGCGCGCGGAGGCGCTGGGGCTGCGCCCGTTGATGGTCTTTCGCGGACTGGCGGTGGCGGGCTGTGAGCCGGACGAGATGGGGATCGGACCGGTCTACGCCATTCCGAAGGTGCTCCAGCGTCACGGTCTGACCGTCGATCAGATCGATCTCTGGGAGCTGAACGAGGCCTTTGCCGTCCAGGTGGTCTACTGTCGGGACCGCTTGGGCATCGATCCCGAGCGGCTCAACGTCAATGGCGGCTCGATCTCGATCGGCCACCCGTTCGGTATGACCGGGTCACGCCTCGTCGGCACTCTCGGACTGGAGATGCGACGGCGCAAGGCGCGCTACGGCGTGGTGACGATGTGTATTGGGGGCGGACAGGGCATGGCGGGGCTCTTCGAGGCGTGCCAGTGAGCGTCGAATCTCGGGCAGTCTGGCAATCCATCCGCGGCCTGGCCAGCGGGCTCCTTCTCTCGCTCCTCGTCATCCTGGCCGGCTGCGCGGGAAAGAGAGAAGAGCTGACCATCTCGGCGGCGGCTGACCTGACGGAGGCGTTTGGAGAGATCGGGAAGCGCTTCACGGCCGAGACGGGGATTCCGGTGCGCTTCAATTTTGGCTCGACCGGACAGCTCGCCCAGCAGATCGAGGCGGGAGCCCCGGTCGACCTCTTCGCCGCCGCCAATGTCGCCTTCGTCGAAGACCTCGAACGGAAAGGGCGGCTCCTGCCGGAGAGCCGTCGGCTCTACGGGCAGGGGCGAATCGTCCTCTGGGCCCGGGCGGAGAGCCGCTTCCCGCTGGTCCGGCTCGAGGACCTCCGACGCCCGGAGATTCGCCGGATCGCCATCGCCAACCCAGAGCACGCCCCCTACGGGATGGCGGCCCAGGAAGCGATCCGGAAGGCAGGTCTCGGGGAGCAACTCGAACCGAAGCTCATCCCGGCCGAAAATGTGCGCCAGGCGCTGCGCTACGCTGAGACAGGCGATGTCGAGGTCGGTATCGTCGCGCTCTCGCTCTGCCGACCGGGCGTTGGACGCTGGACGATCGTGCCGGCCGAGCTCCACCGGCCACTCGATCAGGCGCTCGGCATCGTCAGCCAAAGCCAGCAGCGGGAAGCCGCGAGCCGCTTCGCAGACTTTGTCCTGGGGCCCACGGGGCAGCTGATCATGCGTCGCTATGGGTTCGTCGCTCCCGGAAAGAGTGCCGAAGAGAGCCCCAAAGAGAGAAAGGAAGAATGAACTGGTCGGCGGTGACGCTCTCGTTGCAGGTGACGCTGGTCGCCGCCCTGGCGATTGCGCCAATCGGGTTGGGCCTCGCCTACTTGCTGGCACGGGTCGATTTCCGGGGCAAGACGCTGGCGGAGACGCTGATCCTCCTGCCGCTGGTGCTTCCCCCAAGCGTCACCGGGTACTACCTGGTGCTGACGCTGGGGCGGACCAATCCGCTGATCGAGTGGCTGGGCTGGCAGATCCTCTTCACCTGGCAAGGGGCGGCGATCGCGTCGACGATCGTCGGGATTCCACTCATGGTGCAGGCGTCGCGGGCCGCGCTTGGCTCGATCGATCCCGTGTTGGAGAACGCGGCGCGCACGCTCGGCTCGACCGAATGGGAGGTCTTTCGGCGCATCAGCCTCCCGCTCGCCCGAAGAGGAATTGTCGCGGGAATCATCCTCGGGAGCGCACGGGCACTGGGGGAGTTCGGAGCCACGCTGATGGTCGCCGGCAACATTCCCGGCCGCACCCAGACGCTGCCCCTCGCGATCTATGACGCGCTGCAAGGGCGACGTCTGGCGGAGGCCAACCGGATGGTGCTGCTCCTGACCGTGCTGGCCCTGCTCGGCCTGTGGTTCGTTCGACGCCTTGAACTCCGGAGACCGCATGGCTGATCGCTGCCTGTCCCTCGACTTCACCAAGCAGGTGGGATCATTCCGGCTGGATGTCGACCTGACGATCGGCAGCGAGATCCTCGTCCTCTTTGGCCCATCGGGTGCCGGCAAAACCCAGACACTCTCTGCCGTTGCCGGCCTGACACGACCCGCTGAGGGAGAGATCACGCTGGATGGCCGGCCGCTCTTCCGACGCAGGGGGGGAGAGCGTCCCGTCGACTTGCCTGCGCGCCAGCGGCAGATCGCTTTGGTCTTCCAGCAGTACGCGCTCTTTCCCCATCTGACGGCCCGCGAGAATGTGGAGTTTCCGATGCGCCCTCCCTCGCGGGAACGTGCCCGGGAGCTGTTGAGCCGCGTCCGTCTGGGTGCCCACGCCGACCACTATCCGCACCAGCTCTCGGGTGGGCAGCAGCAACGCGTCGCCATCGCGCGGGCTCTTGCCGCCAATGCCCGAGCCCTTCTCCTCGACGAGCCCTTCTCGGCGCTCGATCGACCCGTCCGCGACATGCTCCATCAGGACCTGCGGACTCTCCAGCAAGAGACCGGACTGGTCATCGTCTATGTCACCCACAACCTGGAGGACGCTCTCGCCGTCGGGGACAGACTGGCCCTGCTCGACCACGGGCGGATCGTCCAGGCAGCCGCGCCAGGCACGGTCTTCGCGAAGCCGCGCAACCGTTCGGTCCTCGAGATCCTCGGGGTGCCCAATCTGATCGAGGGAGCGCTCATCGATGGTGCGCTCGACTGGAGAGGTCTGTCGATCGAGCTCCCCCTGACCGCTCCCCTGAGAGGCCGCGAGGGAATGGTCCTCTCCGGCTACCTGCCAGCCGAAGAGGTGGTCTTACGCACGGCCGCTCCCACAGAGCCGGAGCCGAACCTCTTTCTCTGCCACGTACGTCGGGTACTCCCGAGTGGGCGCTCCCATCGCGTCTTCGCCGAACTGGCCAACGGGGGCATCATCGAGGGGAGTCTCCGGTCACCCTCCTCCCCTCCCCTGCCCGGAACCTCTCTGTACGCTTCGCTCCCTCCCGAATCGATCATCCTGACCACCGAGTGAGAGACCGCCAGGATCAGGCAGCGACCGAGGAGAATGGGGCCAGCAGGCCAGCACGATGCAGGACGGCCAGCAACTGCGCGCGATGTGTCTCCTGAAGCGGAACCAGTGGCAGCCGATAGGACTCACGCACGAGTCCGACCAGGGCGAGAGCCGCCTTGATCGGAATGGGATTGCTCTCGATGAACATCGCTTGAAAGATCGGCAGGAGACGCCGATGGAGCTGGCGGGCCTCGGCGAGATGGCCCTCGACGCTGAAGCGGGTGAGGGCCGAGACCTCGCGTGGCAGCAGGTTCGAAGCGACCGAGATGACGCCAACCCCTCCCAGGGCGGCAATCGGCAGAATGAGGGCGTCGTCCCCGGAGAAGATCCGGAAGGCAGGGTCGAGAATCGAGGCCAACTCGGCAATCTGGGCGATGTTGCCCGAGGCCTCTTTGATGGCGACGATCCGATCGAACTCGGCCAGCCGGGCAACCGTGGCGGGAGCAAGATTGCACCCCGTCCGGCCTGGCACATTGTAGAGGATGATCGGCAGCGGACTCGCCAAAGCAAGGGCGCGAAAATGCTGGTAGAGCCCCTCCTGCGTCGGCTTGTTGTAGTAGGGGGTGACCGAGAGGATGGCGTCGGCGCCCAGGCCCGCGTAGCGCTCGATCTTCCGGATCACCTCGCGGGTATTGTAACCGCCGGCACCGGCGACAACCGGGACACGGCCTGCGGCAACCTGGAGAGTGGTTGAAATGACCTCAGCCTGCTCCGCGTCGGTGAGGGTGACACTCTCCCCTGTTGTCCCACAAGCGACCAGAAAGTCGATGCCGCCGTCGAGCTGATACTCGATCAAGCGGGTCAAGGCCTCCAGGTCGAGGCTCTCGTCAGCCAAAAACGGCGTCACCAGCGCAGTGCCGCAGCCTCTCAATCGGTTCATCTCGATAGTCATGCTACCTCCTTGGTGGGGGAAATCGGGTCGACGGGGAAGAGCAGCTCGCCAAGGGTGAAGAATCCCTGACGGCCAGGCAACTTCTCGGCCGCCAGGACCGCGCCTTCGGCGAACCCTTCCCGGTTGCGGGCGGTATGGGTGAGGGTGATCGTCTCGGCTGGCGAGTCGAAGCCGACTTCGTGGGTGCCGGGTAAGTAGCCGGCACGCAGGCTGACGGGCGCCGGCGTCCGTTCGGCAAAGGCGTCACGCAGATCCGCGAGCAGCCGCAGCGCCGTCCCCGAGGGGGCGTCGAGCTTCTGGCGGTGATGACGTTCGATCAGGAATGGGTCGAACTGGTCGTACGTGGCGACGAGCTGGGCGGCCTGGCGGACCATCTCAAAGAAGAGGTTGACGCCGATCGAAAAGTTGGGGCTGTAGACGAAGGCGCCACCGTGCGCCGCGACCAGCTGGCGAACCTCCGCGAGGCGGTCGTACCAGCCGGTCGTCCCGGTGACCACGGGAACGCCGGCGGGAATCAGCCGTCGAAGATTGTCGAGTACCGCTTCGGGCGTCGAGAACTCGATGGCGAGGTCGACCTCACGGAGCGTTGCCGGGGTCAGCCCCGCGCCTCCCGGGTTGTTGTCGAGGTCGAAGCGCGCGACGATCTGGTGGCCGCGGGCCATCGCCGCCGCCTCGACCATCCGACCCATTCGACCATAACCCACCAGCGCGATCTTCATCAGGCCACCTCCCGGGTGTCACATCTGGCCACCTCCCGGGTGTCACATCTGGCCACCTCCCGGGTATCACGGGGCGCTGAAGCGGCGCGCGCCGGAACCTCGAAGGTTGCCGGATCCGGATCGGCAAAGAAACGCGCGTGGAGGGCCTGCACCGCCTCTTCGACCCGCGCCCCCTCGACGATGAAGCTGAGGTTGATCGCCGACGCGCCGTGCGAGATCATCGACACATTGATCCCGGCGATCGCGCCAAAGACCTCCGCGGCCAGTCCCGGCACATACTTCAACTGCTCGCCAACCAGACAGACGAGGGCGAGATCACGCTCGACCGTCACCTCACCGAGAGCGCGCAGCTCGGGCAGAATCTCGTCGAGGCGGCGCGTCTCGTCGAGCGTCATCGAGACGCTCACCTCGGACGTCGCGACCATATCGATCGCCGTCTCGTACTTGTCGAAGAGGGCAAAGAGGCGGGCGAGGAAGCCATGGGCCATCAGCATCCGGTCCGAGCTGACATTGACGACCGTGATTCCGCGCTTGAAGGCGATCGCCTTGATCAGCGCGGGCGAGGCGGGTGCCTGCCGGACGATCGCCGTCCCGGGCACCATCGGCCGACGCGAGTTGCAGACCCGAACCGGGATCTCCTGCGCCATCGCCGGCAGGAGCGTGCTGGGATGAAGAACCTTGGCGCCGAAGTAGGCCAGCTCGGCGGCTTCGGCAAAGGAGAGGGTCCGCAATTTGACCGCGGAGGGAACGACTCGGGGGTCGGTACTGAGGATCCCATCGACATCGGTCCAGATCTGAATCTCTTCGGCGCCGAGCGCGGCCCCGATGATCGCCGCAGAGTAGTCAGAGCCGCCGCGCCCGATCGTCGTCGTCCGCCCCTCTTCCGTCGAACCGATGAAACCCTGCGTGACCGGAACCTGCCCGGCGGCCAGTCGCCCGGCGAAACTCTCGACCAGTCGGGGATTGGCCTCCTCAAACCGGACCGCGGCCCGTGTGAAGTCGTCGTTGGTCCGCAGCGCCGGTCGAATGTCGACCCAGGCGCCAGCCTGTCCCCCTCCCCGCAGCGCCGCCGCGACAATCCGCGAGGAGAGCAGCTCCCCATTGGCGGCCAAACCGTCGAGCGCCTCCAGCGTCAACTCGCCGCGTTGCCCAAGGGCAGCGAGGAGTCGCTCCAGTTCGGCAAACTCCCCGGCCAGCTCCGCGGCGAGGCTCGTCCGCTCCGCCGGAAGCGCCAATGCCGCCGCCGCTTCCTGATGGCGATCGGCCAGGCTCCGCAGCCCACGGAGGGCCTCCTCCAGGCTCCCCTCCGCCGCCAGGCGTCCACATTCGAGCAGCCCATTGGTCGTCTTCCCCATCGCGGAGACGACGACCAGCGGCTGCCGATCCAGAAATTGCCCGATGATCCCGACGACCCGTCGAATCGCCGTGGCATCCTCCACCGAACTCCCGCCAAACTTCATGACGATCATGTCGACCTGCCCACTCCTCCCGAACAGCAAAAAAGGGTCAGCAGGGATGATCTCTGCTGACCCTTCGGCGTGTCCTGGTAGTGGCGGTCGCCCGCCGGCCATGTCGCTGGTCCCCGAGAGCACTCCACCGCTGAAGAACGCGATGACAACCTCGGGGATTTAGCCCCGACAGTCAACCCACCGATGGACGGAGCCATCGGCAGGCTTCGGCGGTCTCTCCCTTTCCAGATCGATCTGCGGGGCTTCGTCCCCTCCCGACCCGTACTCTTGAAAACCGCGCCTCTACTCGTTGATAAATTCTGAAAAAGAGCCTTCCCTCACCGGGAAAAAC
>JBEIJP010000041.1:0-11008 GCA_040380245.1 Acidobacteriota bacterium
AGACGTGTGCTCTGCCGATCGTGCGCGGAGACCGGCCCGGCCGTGGCCGGCGCGCGGCAGGTGGACGGGCTGGCGGCTCGCCGCTGTCGTCGGGCCGCAAGCTCGACGCGCCGAAGGCGGCGCTGATGGGCGTGCTCGTCGACGGGGTACTGACGCAGCGGCTGCCGTGGGCCCTCATCCTGATTGGCGCGCTGATCTCACTGACCTTGGAGATGATTGGGGTTCACGCGCTGCCGGTGGCGGTGGGCATCTACCTGCCGATCTCGACCTCGGCGGCGATCTTCAGCGGTGGACTGATCCGCGCGCTCGTCGAGCGGCTGAGCCGGAAGAACCAACCGGGGAGCCTCGCCGAGGAGGAGACCGGCAAGGGAATTCTGCTCAGCTCCGGGTTGATTGCGGGCGGCGCGATCGGGGGACTGCTCGTCGCCGCTGGACGGGTCGCCGTCGGCGGCGAGGAGAAGATAGGCATCGGCGCTCAGAGCTGGCTGGTGACCGGCCCGTGGTCAAACACAATCGCCCTCGTCATCTTTGGGCTGCTCGCGTTCTTCGTCTTCCACATCGGCCGGCGGAAGCCGTCCAATTGACAATCGGGTAGGCGGATAGTTGGACAGGTGGGGAGGGCATGACCTCCCCACCTGACTCAGACATCCTGGAGCTCGATCCACCGCCGGGGGAGATCCGGCGCCCGGTGGTGATCGAGCTGCTGGAAGAGATCGGTGACGCTCTCCGCGTCGAAGAGGAAAGAGCGGTGGTTTGGCGCGACAAAGCCCCGCCCGATCGCCTGCTCGACAAGGGCCAGCAGCGGATCGAAGTATCCGGAGATGTTGAGCAGGCCGATCGGCTTGCGATGGATCCCCAGCTGGGCCCAGGTGAGAATCTCGAAGAGTTCGTCGAAGGTGCCAAACCCTCCTGGAAGGGCGAGAAAGGCGTCGGCAAGCTCGGCCATCTTCGCCTTTCGTTCGTGCATCGTCTCGACGACAACCAGTTCGGTCAGTGAGGAGTGGGCCACCTCACGAGTCGCGAGGGGCGCCGGAATCACCCCGACGACTACCCCGCCGGCTTCGAGGACGGCGTCGGCCACGACGCCCATCAATCCAATTCCGCCTCCGCCGTAGACCAGGTGATCTCCACGCTCCGCGATGGCAAGTCCGAGCGATCGGGCGGCAACCGCGAAGGCGGGATCGTCCCCGTGACTCGATCCGCAGAAGACACAGAGCCGGCGCGGAGCGGAGGATTTCATGAGGTCCGCTCTCCCTTCTTCAATTCGAGTTTGGCAATGGTCTCCCGGTGCACCTCATCCGGGCCATCGGCGAGCCGCAGCGTCCGCGCGTGCGCCCAGGCGTGGGCCAGGGGAAAGTCCTGGGAGACGCCGGCTCCGCCGTGCGCCTGGATGGCGCGGTCGATGACGCGCAACGCCATGTTTGGAGCCACCACTTTGATCATGGCGATCTCGGCGCGAGCCGCCTTGTTGCCGACCGTGTCCATCATCCAGGCCGCCTTGAGGACCAGCAGCCGTGCCTGCTCGATCTCGATCCGGGAGACGGCGATCTCGTGACGCAGCGCCCCCATTGAGGCGAGCGGACGACCGAAGGCGACGCGGGACGACGCCCGCTGGCACATGGCTTCGAGCGAGCGCTCCGCCAGCCCGATCATCCGCATGCAGTGGTGGATCCGCCCCGGCCCGAGCCGTCCCTGCGCAATCTCGAAGCCCCTCCCCTCCCCCAGCAGCAGGTTCTCGACCGGCACCCGCACATTCTCGAAATCGACCTCGGCGTGGCCGTGGGGGGCGTCATCGTAGCCAAAGACGTGGAGCATCCGACGGATCGTCACGCCGGGAGCGTCCATCGGCACAAGGATCATCGACTGCTGGGTATGGATCGGTGCCTGCGGATCGCTCTTTCCCATGAAAATGGCGACGCGACAGCGCGGGTCCCCTGCGCCGGAGGTCCACCACTTCCGACCGTTGAGGATGTAGCTCTCCCCGTCCCGCTCGATGCGCGCCCGAATGTTGGTCGCGTCGGAGGAGGCGACCTCCGGCTCGGTCATCGCGAAGCAGGAGCGGATCTCCCCGGCGAGCAGCGGCCGCAGCCAGCGCTCCTGCTGGGCGGGAGTCCCATAGCGGACGAGGACCTCCATATTGCCGGTGTCGGGAGCCGAGCAGTTGAAGACCTCGGCTGACCACGGAACCCGGCCCATGATCTCGCAGAGCGGCGCATACTCCAGATTGGTCAGTCCAGCCCCGACCTCGCTCTCCGGCAGGAAGAGATTCCAGAGCCCCTCCTGCTTCGCCCTCTCCTTGAGCTCTTCGAGCAGGGGAAGAACGCGCCAGCGCCCCTCCGGGCCGCCGGCCTGGAGTTCGGAGAGATAGCGGTTCTCATTCGGGTAGACCCAGGCGTCCATGAAATCGGTCAGGCGACGCTGGAGCGCAACGACCTTCTCGGAAGGGGCAAAATGCATCGGATGGAACCTCCTCTTGGTCCGGGAGTTTAGGGATGTCAGGGGAACCTGGTCAGAGGATCGCCTCGATCAGCGAAGGCCCTGACGCGTCAAACGAGCGGTCGAGCGCCTGGCAGAGCGCCTCGGCCGTCTCGACCCGTTGCGCCGGCACACCAAGCCCCTCGGAGAGTCGAACCCAATCGATCGCCGGCTCGGTCAACTGCATCATCGATCGGGCGTTGGGTCCGGCTGCCGCGGGATCGACGCCCGTCCGCAGCAGTTCCAGGCCCAGGATACGATAGCTGCGATTGTTGCAGAGGATCGTCGTCACGGGAAGCTGTTCGCGTGCCTGCGTCCAGAGCGCTTGAAAGGTGTACATCGCGCTGCCGTCGGCCTGGAGGGTCAAGACTCGCCGGTCCGGACAGGCGAGAGCCGCCCCGGTCGCGCACGGCATCCCGAGGCCAATCGCTCCGCCAGGTTGGGTCAGGTAGCTGTGGCGCGCCCCTGACTGCGAGAGCGGACCAAAGGCCCCGCTGCTGGTGTTCCCTTCGTCCATGACGATCGCCTGGTCCGGCAAGAGTGCGGCGACCGCCTGGCAGAGCCGCTCCGGAGTCAGAGCGCCGGTCGGTCGCGGCGGTGGCTGGCATTGGCCATTGAGCGGAAGCGTCGCCGCGGGTGGCGCGCCGAGAGCCTCGGCCAGCGCCTCGAGGGCCGCCTCGACATCCTCCTTGGGATCGGCCAGAAGCAGCGTCTGCTGGACTGGATCGATGAGATGACTCGGGATACCCGGATAGCCGAAGAAGGTGACCGGGGAGCGCGCCCCCGCCAGAATGATCGTCGAGAAGGTCCCCAGCAGCTCGCGCGCCGGTTCCGGAAAATACGGAAGCCGCTCGATCACGGGCGTGCCCACCCCGCGCTCCCATCGGGCCGGAAAGGTCTCGGCGACCAGCCGAACCTCACACGTCGCGGCAATGCGCGCCACCGCGCGCAGGCCGCGCTCCCGCAGCGCCTCGCCTCCCAGGAAGAGGGCGAGCTTGCCGCCCGGGTCGCGCCTTCGCAAGGCCACGGCGACCGCGTCAAGGCGGCTCTCCGGAACCGCCGGCCCTCGTCGCTCGGGAATGGCTGGGAGGTCGTCTCGGGACGCGATCGGACCGTCGGCCAATTGATGGTCATGCGGGATGATCAGCGTAGCGATCCGACCAGGCTTCGTCGCCGCCACGGCCATCGCCGCCGCGAAGTCTGCCTCCAACAAAGCCGCGTCCAAATTGCGCCGCACCCACGCCGAGACCGGGCGGGCGAGAGACTCGATGTCGCTCTGCAGCGGAGCGTCGGCCGCCTGGTGCCAGGTCGCGTGCTCGCCGATCAAATTGACGATCGGGGAGCGGGCTCGACGCGCGTCATGAAGATAAGCGATCCCGTTGGCAAACCCCGGTCCCAGGTGGAGCAGCGTCACGCCGGGCCGCTCCGCCATCCGGCCATACCCATCCGCCGCTCCCGTACAGACCCCCTCGAAGAGCCCCAGTACGGTCCGGATCCCCGGCACGGCATCGAGCGCCTGTACCAGGGGCAGCTCCGTCGTCCCCGGATTGGCGAACCAGACCTTCGCGCCGAGGCCGATCGCCGCCCGCACCAGCCGCTCGGCGCCATTCCCCCTGCCATCCTCCGCCATCTCTCCGTCCCTCCCTCTCCGCCTCTGCAGGCACGCGTGCTATTTCGGAGGCATGCGCAGCGCCCCATCCAGCCGGATCACCGATCCGTTGAGCATGGCATTCTCCGCGATCTGGACGACGAGCGACGCAAACTCCTCCGGGTGGCCCAGACGCGAAGGAAAGGGGACCTCCCGGCCCAGCGAGGTGCGCACCTCCTCCGGCAGGCCCGCCAGCAGTGGCGTCTCAAAGAGGCCCGGCGCGACCGTCATGACGCGAATTCCGAGACGGGCGAGATCCCGGGCGAGCGGCAGCGTCATCCCCACCACTCCGCCCTTCGACGCGGCATAGGCGACCTGCCCCATCTGACCGTCATACGCCGCAATCGAGGCGGTGCAAACGATCACCCCACGCTCTCCCGTCGCGAGGGGAGCCTGCCGGGCCATCTGCGCGGCGGCCAGACGGGCGACGTTGAACGTCCCCAACAGGTTGATCTCGATGACACGGCGAAAACTGGCGAGGGCATGGACACTCTCCCGTCCGACCGTCTTCTCCGCCCACCCGATCCCGGCGCAACAGACGGCGCCGTCCAGCTGTCCAAAGCGCTCGACGGCAAGCACGATCGCGGCCTCCACTGCCGCCTCGTCCCGCACATCGGTCAAATGAAAGAAGGCATGGCCTTCCAGGTCGGCGGCGAGCGACTGTCCCCGCTCGCTGTCCAGGTCGGCAATGACGACACGTGCCCCCTCCTGAACCAGCCGGCGCACCGTCGCCGCTCCCAACCCGGAGCCCCCTCCCGTGACCAGAAAGACTCTCCCCTCCAACTCCATCTCCCCCCTCCTCCTTCGCCGCCCTCCCTTCGCCCTCCTGCACAGAAGCTCCCAAGGGGATCCTCCAGACGCCGGAATCATCAGATCTCGATCGGAAAGAATCGGCAGGACAAGCTGGGTACGTGACCTCAGACCAGCTCGTGATCCCGGCGCGTGACGAACCGTTTGACCTCTTGCGAGCGGCGCAGATCGGCGACCAGCAGGACATCCTCCGTCTCGACGATCGCCAGCCCCTCGACCCCCAGCAGGGCCACGGTCCGGCCTTCCCTCGCCTGGACCAGATTGCCCGACGCCTCCTCGACCAGCAACCGCCCCTCGCCAATCAGCAGATTGGCGTCGGCGTCGCCCTCGCCCGAACGAAGCTCATAGAGCGCCTCCCAGCTGCCAACATCGCTCCAGCCAACCTCGAGCCGAAAGACGTGGCACGGACGCGACGTCTTCTCCATGATTCCATGGTCGATCGAGATCGAAGGGAGCTCGGCGTAGACCTCCTCCAGGACAGCCTCTCCCTCCGCTTCGATGCGGGCCAGCCCCGCCGCCAGTTCGGGCAGATGGAGCGCCATCTCCGCCAGAATCGCTTCGGCGGTGAAGACGAAGATCCCGCTGTTCCAGAGGAAGTTCCCTGCCAGGAGATACGAGAGCGCCGTCTCCTGATTCGGCTTCTCGACAAACCGCTCGAGCCGGACGTACGGCACCCCTTCCACCTCTCCGGCCTGGGCCGTGGAGGTCTCGAGGTAGCCATACCCGGTCTCGGGCCGGGTCGGGACAACCCCGAGCGTGACGATCGATCCCCCCCGGGCAACCTCCACCGCCCGCTCCAGCAGGCGGCAGAATCCGGCGACATCGGCGATGTAGTGGTCCGCCGGCAGGACGATCATCACCGCTTCCGGATCACGCCGCCGCAGCTCGATCGCCGCCAGCCCAATGCAGGCCGCTGTATTTCGTCCAAACGGCTCGACCAGGACGTGGGTCCCTTTCCCCTCCACCAGCCGACGAGTCACCGACTCGTGCTGGCGCCCGACAACGACCCATCGCTGATCTGCTGGAACCACCGAGGAGATCCGACCGAGCGTCTCCTCCAGCATGGTCTGCCGCCCCGTCACCCGTAAGAACTGCTTCGGGAGATGGGCCCGACTCGCCGGCCAGAATCGCGTCCCGGATCCCCCTGCCATCACCACCCCGTAACTCGATCGACTCATCAGGAATGCCCCATCACCATCACCGAGATATTCCGCTCCCGGCAATCGTCAAGTTCAATGAAGAAGAGACTCTGCCACTGACCGATCTGCAACCGCCCATCCGCGATGTTGAGGCAGACCGAAGTCGGCAGGAAGAGCGCTTTGCAATGAGAGTGCCCATTGGCCGGTTCATCCGGAGGAATGTCGACCCGGCGGCTGAAGTCGTTGTGCTGGTACTCCGCCTGGCGCGGCGCCAGTCGGTCGAGCAGCACCCGCAGATCCTCGAGCAGCAGCGGCTCGTTCTCGTTGACGATCAGCGCGGTCGTCGTGTGACGGGTCTGGACGGTGACCCAGCCGTGTCGTACCCCGGAACGTGCGACGATCCCGGCGACCTCCCTGGTCAGATCGATGAACTGTAAACAACCCGATGTCTCGATCCGAATCAGGCTGTGGGAAGTTTTGATCGCTGTGGCAAGCGCTTCTTCCACCACGGCAGTTTGAAACATAGCAACCCTTTCGATTGATTGGCCTCCTGGGGCAGTTGTCGTGGAAATCCTCAACCCCAGGAGCAACGGCTGGGAGTGCTGGAACCACTCTGTTGGCGTAATTCTGTCCGAACGTGAAGGAGAGGGGAACTCACTCCGACTCCCTCACGCTAGCGCAGCCGCGCGGCTTGAATCAAGGCTTCCATATGATCCAGGTAACGTTCCAACGCCTGTCGTCCCATCGCGGAGAGACGATAGCGGGTCTTCGGAACGCGCCCCTCGAACGCTTTGGTGCAGTCGACATAGCCAGCTTCTTCCAACCGGCGAGCGTGGACGCTGATATTGCCGTCGGTCGTCTTGAGCAGCTCCCGTAACTCGGTGAATGTCAGCGTCTCGTTGACCGCGAGAGCACTGACGATCCCCAGCCGTACCCGCTCATGAATCATGCCGTCGAGCTGGGGAGCCGACTCGACCGCCTGTCGAGCGGCCCCTCGTGGGCGCTCCGGCCCGGAAGTCTCCACGGTTGGGACGGTCGTCTGTTCCATCTGTGGTCTACTAGCCACCGTACCTCCTGGCGATCATCCATCCAAACCCAATGTGCAGCCCCCCGAACCCAAGGGCCATCAGCAGGTTTCCCCAGGAGTCCGGCGCAAAGAGAGCCAGCGCTCCCAATCCCATGAAGGCCATGCCCATCAACGGAACCACCCGCACGGAGAAGGCCCCGCCAGTCACCACACCCGCACCGTAGAGCAACAACCAGAGCCCGGGCAGGACTGCGGTCTGTCCGCCGCGAGTCAGCGCCATCGAGAGGATCGCCCCCGCCAACAGCGGCGGCGCCAGACTGAGTGTAAATTTTCGACCCGGCCCCGAGAGCAGCTTCAGCCTCGTCGCACGCGCCTTGCGCTTCATCGCGATCCCGCCAATCGCCAACGCCAGCGGCAACTCCCAGCTCCAGACAACCAACCATCCCGGCCATCCGGTCGCGCCACCCTCGCGCCCGTCCATCCGCCCCGCCCAAACCGCCGCCACCAGCGCCGTGATCCCGATCAAGACACTCCCTTTTCCCGGCACCGCCGTGAAGGAGGCCGATCGCTCCATCGTCTCTCGAATGAAGCGCAGATTCTCCATCGCTTGTCCATGCAGCGTCCGCAGCGGCCTCTCCCGCCCCTCCGGAACCACTCGCTCCGTCGGTTCCCTCCCAGGCCAACTCATCTCCCTCCCTCCTCTCCCCAAACAGACACGGATCTTACACATCCTGCTCAATCTTTGACAAGTACTTTTCCTGGTAAAGCCAATTTAGCGAAGGAGGTCAAGGGCGTCGCTGAGAAGCGAGGTGAACGGTGGGGCGGTAATCATTTCCCTTGATGCGGACCACTTTGCACATTTCGTGGAGGCGGGAACGGAGGCGGACCCCGACACGATCGGTGAGGGACTCCTCGCCGGGGGTCTCCGGATCATCGAGATAGTTGGTGGTGAAGAGGGTCACGCGGCGGTCGTTGTACCGGGTGTTGATGATCTGCGTCATGGTGTCGCGGACCCAGTCGGTCGGCTTGGAGGCGCCGAGTTCGTCGAGGACGAGGACATCGGCGTGATAGACCGGTTCGAGGACGCGGAGTTCCGTCGATTGGGAGACAGGGTTGTAACTGTCCTGAATCTCCTTGAGGAGGTCACGAAAGTCGTAGAAAAGACAGCGGATTCCCTTCTCGAGGAGGGCATTGAGCGTGGCGACGGCAAGGTGGGTCTTTCCAACTCCGCAGGGTCCCATGAAGAGGAGTCCGACATCGAAGATCGGGTATTCACGAACCAGCTTTTGCGCGTCAGTGAGGGCGTGGGACTGCGAGCGAAAGATCTCGTCGACGGTGAAGTTGTTGCCCTGCGGATGAAAGTTCTCGAAGGTACAACTCTCGTAACGACGAGGGAGACGGGCGCCGCCAAACAGCTTGGCGCGCCGTTCCACGTCGCGGCAGCGGCAGGGACGAACCCCCTTCCCTTCCACCGGCTCCCATCCTGTTCCCTGACATAATGGACAGTCCATACGGTGTATCCAGATCTGATCGACGCCGCCCATTCACCCGGGCCCGCCCCGTCCACCAGGCCAGGTCGGGTCTGCCCCAAAACGCTTCCGAGCGCTCCAGGCCGACGATTGGTGACAGCGGATCGGCCTTTGCTCTCCTGATCTGGCGCCGGGTGAGGCGCCCAGAGCACGGTTTGGGGAGGCGTTGATTCAGTAGCACCAGCGCTTCGCAAGGCGGTAATACAAAAACAGGATTATAGGCGGGGGAGTGGACGGCTTTCAAGAAGCGACGGGAGAACCAATCGTTGCCAGGGCGGGGGGGGATCGCTACAATGGCTTCGATCCACAAAAGCCCTCCCCGCAGTGAATGGCTGGGCAGGGTCGATCCTGGACTGGATCGACCTAACGCTTGTTGATGGTCGGATGCTGTGGGAGTGGGGGCGGGACAAGGGCAGGCCCGCCCAAGGGACACCAGAGGAGCGAATGAGCGCCAGTAAGAGACGAAATCAGCCGCCAATGGGAGCCGGCCGCACCAAACGGTGGCCTGGGATGATCGATCTATTGATCCTGGTACTCCCAGTCCTCTCGTTGACGCCGAACAACTTCGTTCCCCCTTCCTTCACCTATGCTGGGATGGCGACGCAGGAGCTGGTTGTCGCTGTCTACCTGCTGGTGGTGCTCGGACTGGTCGTGGGGTTGGCCTGGACACGAAGGCACGAGCCTTCGCAGCTGGACCGCCGAACGATCTGGATCCTCGGGGGCCTCCTGGCTTTCCTGGTCTGGCAGATGATCACGCTCGCGTGGGCTCCTGCCGCCTCCGACGGATTGCGACTGGTCGGACTCTGGTTTCTCTTTGCTGTCTTCCTCGGATTGACCCTCACGGGAGCACAAGCACGGACTGGAATCTGGCTCTATCGGGTGATGACCGTTCTGGGAATGGTCCTGGCTGGGACGGTCATTTATGAGCGATACCTCTACGGGATCGACATGCTGGGCTTCTTCTTCAACCACGGCATGGCGACGGAACTGCTGGTAACCCTCGTCCCACTGCAGATGATGGTCGTCTTTCACAAGGAGCGCAGCAAGGATCTCTGGCTGACCCTGCTCGCCATTCTGTTGACCCTGGGCGCGATGCTGGCCAATCTGCGGAGAGGAGCGCTGCTGGCCCTGGCCGTGGTACTGGTGCTGATTACCATCGGGCATCTGGTACGCATCGTGAGATTGCCCTACGCCTCCCGGCTGGCCTTTCTGTATGGATGTATCGCGCTGGGGGGCGTGGCGGTGGGGATTGGCGCGCGGGAGTACGTCCTGCAACGAATCGAAGGGGCCATCGACCTGACCTCCACTGAGGCAGGCGCCTCGACCCGTCTGCGAAACTGGAAGACCGCCCTGGAGATGATCAAAGAGAAACCGCTGCAAGGAGTCGGCCAGGGCGGCTTCCCCAATCTCTATGGATTCTACAGGAAAAATTGGATCTCCCAGCCGGAGAATGCCACTCTCGCGAGTGTCTTTGGGGCCGAGGATTCAGACAGCATCCGTCCACCGCTGACGCACAATGAGTTCCTGGAGATCCTGACGGAGCTGGGAGCGCTCGGGGTGCTTCTCTTCATGCTGGTCTGGGGGGGGATCGTCCTCACCCTCTGGCGACGATTCCGGGGCGCTGGGGGGTACTTCTCGATCGGCGCGATCTTCGGGTTGATCGCATTTGGCATCAGCTCCCTGACCAGCGGATTCTCCTTTCGCTACTCTCCTGGAACGATCTGGGTGTGGGCCATCGTGGGCATTGGCTGGCTCGCCACTCCCCTCCTCACCGGACCTGCCGAGGGACCATCGGAGTCCACCCGTGAGCGCCGGTGGTCCGTCCCAGGGTGGAGTCGGCTCGCCATCCCGCTGCTCCTGATGATCCCAGCCAGCCTGTTGGCCAACTGGGCCTGGAATGTCTACCAGAGCCAACAGTTGCAGGGCCAGGCCACAATGGATACGGAGGTCCTCGACCTGGCCTTCTACCCAAACAACCCCTCGGGGAATGATCGGCTGGTCCGCCGTTACCAGCAGGTGCTCGCCCATGATCCGCAGAATAGCGGCGCCCACCTTGGCTACGCGCTGTTGTTGTACCAATTGAAACGGAATCGAGAGGCGCTTCCACACGCCGAATTTGCCCTCCAGCACGGCTACAGCCGTCCGTTTACCTTCGTCCTGATCGCTTTTCTCAAGGAGCAGCTGATCGACCTGCCCGGGGCCATTCAGGCGCTGGAAGCCGGTGCGGCGGCCTACCCCCAATCGTTCTTCCTGCGCGCCTCGCTGGTCGAGATGCTGCGGCTCTCCGGTCAGGAGGAGGCAATGCGAAGGCACCAGGAGGCACTGTACGCTCTCGACCGGATGCGAATGGAGAGCTGGGAGTTGGGCTTGCGAGCCTCCT
>JBEIJP010000042.1:0-10992 GCA_040380245.1 Acidobacteriota bacterium
AGGCCAGCTCGACGGCCGTGATACGGGCTTCGAGCTGCGGGTCGAGCTGCCGGAGGGCCTCGTGCCGACGGTTGATGTTCTGGAGCATCTCCAGTTCGTAGCGCTGGGCGTCGCGTGAAAGGTGTTTGTTGAGGAGGTACTCGATCGGCTCCCCCTGGATATCCTCGACCTTGAGGCCGGCATTGCCAATCGAGGTCCCCTGAAAGGCCCCGGGAAGGAAGGCGGAACTCCAGTTCTTTGCGCCGCCGTGGGAGAGGGCGGGCTTGATGGTGATGTAGCCCGGCAGGTTCTGGTTCTCGGTCCCGAGTCCGTAGACGACCCAGCTGCCCATACTCGGGCGGACAAAGGTCGAGCTGCCGGTGAAGGTTTGGAGGAGGGCCGCACCGTGGTCGACGCCCTCTCCGACCATCGAGCGGATGATGCAGAGATCATCGACACACTCGCGGACAGACGGGAAGAGGTCGCTCACCGGCAGGCCGCTCTGCCCGCCGGGTCGAAACGTCCAGGGAGACTTCATCAACGGCCCCGGATCGGCCTTGTCAAAGGCGAGGGGACGTTTGAACGGGAGGGGCTTGCCGTGATCGCGCGCCAGCCGATCTTTCGGATCGAAGGTGTCGATGCTGGATGGCCCTCCGTGCATAAAGAGGAAGATGACCCGTTTGGCACGCGCCGGAAAATGGGACGGTCGCGCCGCGAGCGGCTGCCCCGTCGATTGTGCCCGCTCCTCGCCGGCAAGCAGCGAGGCCAGTCCAATCGACCCCAGTCCGAGCCCGGCGGCCCGTAGCCAGGCTCGCCGCGAGAGGGGCGCCTGCTCCCTGTGATAGAGTGAACGGATCGGATCGAGCGCGTCAAGCTGAAACTTCATCAGCAGAACTCCCATCAAAGCGAAGATCAATCGAGATAGAGAAACTCATTCGAGGCCAGCAGAATGCGACAGAGGCTCTGCCAGGAAGCGAGCCTGCCAGCAGCCATCCCTTGCCCTGCGGGAAAACGCCGGAGATAGTCGAGCGCTTGAGAGGCCTCTTCCGAGCTGGGCGGGCGGTTGAGGATCTGCCAGTAGGCGGCACGGACCCGGGCCTCGTCGTCGGGCAAGGTCGGCGACTCGAGCAGGAGTCGTCCCAGATTGGCGGTCCGCTCGGTCACAAACCCACTGTTCATCCAGAAGAGGGCCTGGGTGGCGATGTTGGTCAGCTGACGTTTTCCCGACATGGCCGTGGCATCGCCAAAATCGAAGAGGTTGAGCAGGGTCGGCAAGTTGGCGCGGCGCAGGGGAAGGTAGACCGAGCGTCGCAAAATCGCCTCTGGATTGAGGCTCAGCCGCTTGCTGTCATTCTCGCTGTCGGTCCCGGTACCGCTCTGCAGCGTCCCCCCCATCGTCCAATCGATGGTCCGGTCGATGACAAGGAGGCTGTCACGCATCTCCTCGATCGTCAACCGACGGCGGGAGAAGCGCGAAAAGAGGCGATTCTCGGGATCGGCCTCCAGTTGAGCCGGAGTCACCTCACTCGACATCTGGTAGGCGCTGGAGAGCATCAGGAGGCGGTGCATGGACTTGATCGACCATCCGGAGCGCACCATCGCGCGGGCCAGCCAATCGAGAAGGGCCGGGTGTGTCGGGGGCTCTCCCATTCGCCCAAAGTTGTCCGGCGTGCGGACGATCCCTTCCCCAAAGTGCCAGAGCCAGAGTCGATTGGCCATAACCCGCGCCGTCAGCGGGTGTTCAGGGTGGGTCATCCAGTTCGCCAGTTCGAGGCGGCCACTCACCGAGGCGATCCTGGCCTCGAAGGCGGCGGAAGCCGTCTTGTCGGCGAGCACCGTCGGGACAGCCCGCGGCGCGACCTCCCCCTCGTTGTGAATATCGCCGCGGATGAGGACCCGCTGGGTCACCCTCTCCCCCTCGGCGACCGCACAGGCCATCTCCGGCTCGGCGGGCAGGGTTTGGCGATGGGCTTCCAGTGCCGCCTTGAGACGGGTCACCTCCCCCCATTCAGCCGGCGTGAAGAGCGACTCCTCCGCGTCGTCGACCGAGAAGGCGCCCTTCTTTCCAAGATAGACCTCCGCGAAGAAGCGGTCCTCGCCGCTGACAAAGGCCGGACGGTCCGGGAGCGGCTTGCCGGCGGCGAGGGCCGCCTGGTACTGAGATTGCCACGCGGCCAGCCGGGGTCGCCATTGCGCCAGGCGAACCTGAAAAGCGCGTTGATAGGCCGCGGCCTCCGCGGCTGGATCTTCGGCCTGGTGCCAGGCCAGAAGGTGCTGCCGGGGATCATCGCCTGGCTTGAGGTAGGAGACCCACTTGGCGAGGACCTTCTCCTCCAAGCCCTGCTCGCGTGCGACCCGGTCGACCGCGGCGCCCCCGTGGTAGACCTGACGGGCCGCCAGGAAGTAGTCGGCCAGACGATGCTGGAGCCGCTCGATCCGCGCCTCTTTCTGCCCATCGACGATCAATTCCAGCGCCAGCTTCAACCGTTTCTCACCCTCCTTGTAGGTTGCGAGAGCGGTCTGGTAGCGGGCGAACGCGTCGCGGGGGACGAGCGGCGTCGTCAGCGGAGGGGAGACGAAGGCGTTCGGGTCCTCAAAACTGCGAGTGCTGGCAAACATACCCACCATCGCGTAGTAGTCGCGGGTCAGGAGCGGGTCGAACTTGTGGTTGTGGCAGCGGGCACAGGCGAGAGTCAGCCCGAGGAACGCCTTGCTCGTCACCTCGACCTGCTCATCGTAGACGTCATAGAGCATCCGCTTCTTGTCCTGCTGCGCGAGCGCTTTTGGCCCAAGGGCGAGAAACCCGGTCGCGACCCGGCCCCGCCGATTGACCTCGGCCCCGTCGGGCGCTGGCAGCAGGTCTCCGGCGAGCTGCTCCCGCACGAACTGGTCGTAGGGGAGATCGCGATTGAAGGCCTCGATGACATAGTCACGATAGCGCCAGGCATGGGGATAGCGATGGTCCTCGTCGTTTCCGGTCGAGTCGGCATACCGGGCGACGTCCAGCCAGTGACGCCCCCACTTCTCGCCGTAACGAGGCGAGGCCAGCAGCCGATCGACGACCCTGGCGAACGCGTCCGGCGAGGTGTCGGCGAGAAAGGCCCGGCTCTCCGCCTCGGTCGGAGGCAGCCCCGTCAGATCGAATGTCGCGCGGCGCAGCAGCGTCAGCTTGTCGGCAGGCCTGGCCGGCTCTACCCCCTTCGCCTCCAGCTCGGCGAGCAGAAAGGCATCGATCGGGTTGCGCACCCAATCTCTCCGCTTGACCAGGGGAACCTTCGGATCAGCCATCGGTTGAAAGGCCCAGTACTGATGATCCTTCTCGGTCAGAACGCTCCCTGGACGCGTGGAGCGGGCCGCCACCGGACGCTGACCGCCCGTCGCCGGCCACGGAGCGCCTCTTCTGACCCACTCGGCGAGGGCTTCGAGATCCTCCGGAGGCAGCTTGCCCGATGGGGGCATCTTGAGGCTCTCCTGATATCCCACCACCCGCAGCAGCCGACTCTGCTCCGGACGCTCCCGGTCGATCAGTGGGCCGCTCTCCCCGCCCTGGGCGACTCCCTCGGCAGTCGTCAGATCGAGCGCCGCCACTTGCGCCGTCGGATTGTGGCACTTGGCGCAGTGGGTCATCAGAACCGGCCGTACGCGCTTCTCGAAGAAGGCCGCGTCCTCGGCCGAGACTGCCGCCTCTCCCTGCGCCTGTCCCTGCCCCGTGGCGGAGGAGCCTCTCCAGAGGGCTCCCACTCCGCCCAGCAGGAAGAGCAGCGCCAATCCCAGCTTGACCGAACCACTTCTCCCTGCTCGCGCTCCGTTCCCTTGTCTGACCCTCATTGTCTCTCTTCCTCAGCTTCCTGCCGCCACGGTCGCCTCGACCTGATGGTACGACCGGACAGATCCCCAGGTGACTGTTTCCGCCTCACGTTGCGCGATTGGTCCCAAAATGTTTGTCGATCGCGATGATTCTATGTATGTCTCTGAGAAGTGGGGGGCAACGCAACCCAGGCGAGATCCGCAGGTTAATCAGGTCTACCCCTCTCACGTTATAGCTTTCCCGGAGGAGACGGTCAAGAGAGCCCGATTTGAGATTCCGGTTTTGAAGTGGGAGAATGAACCTTCACTGACGGATCACGGAGGAGGAGGCGGACGATGCGTAACAACAAAGGTCGAATGACTATTCGTTGGTGTGCCCGGCGAGCGATCTGGGCAATAGCCTTGGGGATCGCGTGGCTGGTCAGCCTTCCCGTGGATGGGATCGCCCAATCATCGGGGCAAATTCTGAAAGCCGCGACGCGCGCCCACGGTGGGGAGAAGCTCCTGCGACGGATCACCTCCTGGCAGGTCGAGGGAACGATCACCCGGCTCTCCGATCGCAGTACCGGCCGCTATCTCGGGCAGAGCCAGTCGCCCAACCTGTACCGCACTGCCTTCGACCTGCGGGGACTCGAATTCGACGAGGGCTTCAACGGCAAATCAGGCTGGGTCCGCGACTCGCGCGACGGGCTCCGCACCCTCACCGGCGCGGCCAGCCGCGAGTTTGAGGCCGAGGCCGTCTGGCGCGCCCGCCGCTGGCTCGACCTCTCCAGGCAGAAGGCCAAGGTCGCCGCTCTCGGCCAGGTCGACATCTCCGGCAAGACGGCCCACAAAGTGCTGCTGACCACTGCCCGCAACATTCGCCTGACCCTCTATTTTGATCGCGCCTCCGGGCTCCTCCTCCGCGAGGAGATTCCCCTTGGCGAGACGATGCGCGTCTTCGACTATGCGGACTACCGCCCAGTCGGAGGAGTCCCGGAACCCCACCGCATCACCTTCACCCTTGGAGAAGAGTCGTTCGAGATTCAGCTCGACCGTGTCGCGCACAACCCGTCGCTCGAACGGGCCCGGTTCGACTTTCCCCGCCTCTCCAACGAGCCGCTCCCTGACATCCCCACCCTCCTTGAAGCGGTTCGTCAAAACGAAGACCGCGTCGACGAACTGCTCGAACGCTACACCTACCGCGAGACCATCATTCGACGCGAGATCGATTCCCAGGGTCGCGCCTCCGAGAAGGAGTCGAACACCTACGAGCTGACCTTCTATCAAGGCAACCGGATCCGCCGCCTCGTCGCCCGCAGTGGTCGTCCCCTCACCCCTCAAGAGGAGGAGAACGAGACCCGCAAGGTCGAGAAGCGCGTCCGCGAGATCGAGAAGCGCGAGGCCGAAAAGAAGCGGCGCGCCGATCAGCAGCGCGATGTCGCCCAATCGACGACCGGGAGCCCCGATCCCGAGCGGGGCGAGCGCATCTCGATCGCCGACGTCCTGCGCGCCTCACAACTCGTCAATCCCCGCCGGGAACGGTTTCGGGGACGGGAGGTCATCGTCTTCGACTTCGAGCCGATGCCGGGCTACAAACCCCGCAAGGATTTCGAGAAGTTCTTCGGAAAGATGGCCGGAGCGATCTGGGTCGACGCCCTCGACAAACAGGTTGCGCGTGTCGACGCGCGCCTCGTCTCCGCCTTCAAGGTCGCCGGAGGCCTCCTCGCCTCCCTGCGCGAGGGCGCCTCTTTTGTTCTGGAAGCAGACCGCGTCAACAACGAGATCTGGCTGCCCACCCGCGCCGATATCAACCTCAATGTCAAAGTGCTCCTCGTCAAAGGGATCACCGTCAACCAGACGATTGCCTACGGCAACTACCAGCGATTCTCGGTGGACAGTGAGAAAGAGAAGCTGGCCGATCCGACCCCGGAGACGCCTCCCTTGAACTGACGGGGTCTCTTCAACCAAAAGAGGAGCACCCGCCCCCTCTTCCCGAATCGAGAGAGGGGACGGGTGCTCACCGACATCGACCTTGGGGCAGCAGATTACCGGGCTGCCCTCATCAGCCTCTGGGAAACGCCTATTTGTAGTGATCGGCGTTGATCTGAATGTACTTCTCCCACTGTTTGGGGACATCCTCGTCCCGGAAGATGGCCTCGACCGGGCAGGCCGGCTGACAGGCCCCACAATCGATGCACTCGTCCGGGTTGATAAAGAGCATCTCAGACTTCTCATGCTCCTTCTCGTCCTTGCGGGGATGGATACAATCGACCGGGCAGACATCGACGCACGCCGTGTCCTTAGTCCCGATGCAAGGCTCAGTAATTACATAGACTGCCATAACTGCTATCTCCTTCCTGTCTGGGTCGCCCGATCTTTCTGACCGACCCAAGACGCGTCGTCGGATCGAGGTGGCAAAGGTGCCAGAAGGCGACCAGGGGTTCAAGTCACGTTTCCGTATTGGTATGGTATCGATTCCAACCGTCTCTTCTCACTCTGGTGGTCGGCGCTCCTTCCCGTAGCCATCAGGGATCGATCAAGGAGAGGTGCCAGGTAGTGGAGGAACAGGCCTGCACGGTTCATCACAGAGGAGAAAGAAGCTGCTATTGTACCGACTGAGCCGATGATTGCAAGTTCCCGTTCCCCTTCCATCTCCCCCCGTCCAGTTTTTCCTGAAGCCCCTTCCGGATCCGACCGATTCAGTGGGTCATGGCATAGACGATCAGGTTGGTGGCCAGTTTGTAGGCGGCAAGGCCATACGGGAGCGGGTAGCGAGGATCGTCGATCCACTCCCAGGCGTCCCCGTTGTCCGAGTTGCGAGCGAGAAAGACCATCAACCGCTGCTCCTCGTCAAAAAGCGCCCAGTAGGAGGGTCGCACTCCGCCCTTCTCGTGAGTGCGCCCGCGGTAGATGATGTTGTGGTAGTTGGGAACCTGCACCACCTCTGTCAGATCGAAGTAGCAATGGAAGACGGGATGGTCGAGCGAGAGCGGCTGCAGGGACCGGTCAGGAAAGACCAGCAGGAGTTGCCGGACCACGTGCTCCCACTCATACTCCCCCCAGAAATCATCGAGCAGCAGAAACCCGCCCCGCAGCAGGTATTCGCGCAGGGCCGAGGCGTCTTCCGCCGAGAGTTCCATCTGGCCAGGCTCAACGACGTAGAGAAACGGGTGGCGAAAGAGCTCCGGGCGATCCATGGCCACCGATACCGGCTCGTCGGAAAGGTCTAGGCCGCTGCGAACCCACTGGCGCATTCCCAGCAGAAACTGCTCATCCGCTTTGGGGTAGTCGGTCGTCCAGCCACTCCATCCATCCGACTCATACTGCAATCGGGCGAAGGTGAACTCTCCGACACGGCCCGCGTGACGGGTTCGGTCCAGTCTGGTCTGAGGGGCAGGCGAGAAGAAGTCCGGACGACGCGGAACACGCTGGCCCGTGCCCTCCGACCAGAGGAGCAACGGAAGAAGAGCCGCCACCCCGAGCGGGATGCGCCCCCGATGAAGAAGAGACCTGCCCATCACGCTCCTCCTTCCCGCCTCCAATCAGTTCAGTCGCTCGAGTGGGGGGGCAAAGGTCGATCCCCACGGCTCGAAGGGTCCTCCCAAACCTCTATCTCGGGAAGGGGAAGACGCAGGAAGCGAAGGAAGGGCTCGTCGGCGAGGGAGAGAAGAACCGCTTCGCCAATCGACCGACCATCTGGATGGCTCCAGACCCGGGATAGTTGCCGCACAAACCCCGCGTCCGCCATCATGCGCCGCCGCTCGGCCGTGTCCAGCCGGTAGAAGAGAGGGGCAAAATCCTTGATCCCATCATCCTGGTTGGTTGCCATGATCGTCGCTCGTCTCCGTGGCTTCCCGCTGTCCGCGGGTCCATCAACCGCCAGCTTCCTGCCCGCCTGGCGTCTCGGGTGGAGGACCTCCACCATCTCCGTCCTCACGTCATCCAAGGCGGTCTGAACGAAATCGTCAGCGGGCGATCTTTAACTGGAAATGGTGTGACCCTATCACAATTGAACGCGCCGGGGAAGGACCTGCCCCGAGTCAGCGGGCCGACTCCGCGCAGATTGACTTGGAAGAGAAGTGTCAGTAATCTGACGCTGTTTTTCTCGATGCTGGAAGCTCCGCAGGATCACCCAATTTCGATGACCGAATGCACGAAGCAAGATTCGGCCCCGGGGGCCACGCTTGAAGCGTCCGACCGATTACGGGATCGGCTGGAACCGATACCGTTCGTCTCTCCTGAACCGGAACGGATTCCACAGGCTGCGGTGACGCTGATCTTGTGGGATCGGAAACCTGACCTCCATCTCCTGATCATCAAACGCGCGCAACGGCCCGGGGACCCCTGGTCGGGCCACCTGGCGTTACCGGGAGGCCGCAGCGACCCCGAGGATCTCGATCTGGTCATGACGGCAGCTCGTGAGACCTGGGAAGAGGTGGGGATCGATCTGATTGGCGACCAGGGAGATCGTCGACTCTTCCTCGGCAGGCTCCCGGCGCTGACCACACGCAGTCCGCGGCTGCCGCTGCTGGAGATCGTTCCGTTCGTGGCCACGCTTCCGGGATCGTTCGTCATCACCCCGAATCATGAGGTGGAGTCGGCCTTCTGGGTGTCGCTCCGCGATCTGAAAGCCCGGGGACACACCGCGACCTTCCCCCATCGCACCAACACCCTGGTCCGGAAATGGCCCGCCTACGAAACAGAGGCCGGCCCGATCTGGGGGATTACGGAACGCATCCTGACGGACCTTCTCTCCCGCCTGCACCTGAAAGAACTGACATGAATAAGAACGAAACGAGTAGTGAGCCCCACCTGATTCGCCATTTTGGTCCGCTGCAGGCGACCGCGCTCAACATGTCGAATATGATCGGGATCGGTCCCTTCATCACCATCCCGCTGCTGATGTCGGCGATGGGGGGACCGCAGGCCCTGCTGGGCTGGATCATCGCCGTGCTGATCGTCATCCCGGACGGAATGGTCTGGAGCGAGCTGGGAGCGGCGATGCCGGGCTCCGGCGGCAGCTACCTTTACCTGCGCGACGGATTCGGGCGACAGACCCTTGGACGGCTCATGGCGTTCCTCTTCATCTGGCAGTTCATCCTCAGCGGGCCCCTCGAGATCGCGTCGGGCTACATCGGCTTCGCCTCCTACCTTGGCTACCTCTGGAAGGACATGCCGACCTATGGGCCCAAGGCCGTCGTCATCGTCGTGGGATTGCTCAACATCGCCCTGCTCTACCGCCAGATTACCCACATTGGCAAGATCACCGTCAGCCTCTGGGTCGGAACGATGGTGACGAGCGGGGCCGTTATCCTGACCGGTCTCTTCCACTTCAATCCTGACATCGCCTTCGACTTTCCGCCCGGGGCCTTCACCTTCTCGATGGGTTTTCTGCTGGGACTCGGCGCGGCTTCGCGGGTAGGAATCTACGACTATCTCGGCTACTACGATGTCTGCTACATCGGGGAGGAGGTCAAGAACCCGGGTCGGACCATCCCTCGCTCGATCATCATCAGCGTCTTCGCCGTCGCCTTGATCTACATTCTCATCAACCTCTCGATCATCGGAGTGGTGCCGTGGCGGGAGTTCGTCCCGGCGGCGGAGAAACCGGGCTCGCAATTCGTCGTCTCCCTGATGATGGAGAAGGTGTACGGACCGACGGTGGCGTCGATCCTGACGGTCATGATCCTCTGGACGGCCTTCGGATCGGTCTTCGCGCTTCTGCTCGGGTACTCGCGGATCCCCTTCGCGGCAGCCCGGGACGGCTATTTTTTCAAAGTCTTTGCCCGGTTACACCCGAAAGGAAAGTTTCCGACAGTCTCGCTGCTGACCATCGGACTGATCTCAATCGTCTGCAGCTTCATGCCCCTCGGGATCGTCATCGACGTCCTGATCGCCACCCGCATCATCGTTCAATTCATCGGGCAGATCGTCGCGGTCACCCTGCTGCGGCGCCACGCGCCAAACATGGAACGCCCCTACCGGATGTGGTTCTACCCGCTTCCGAGCCTGCTCGCGCTCCTGGGGTGGATCTTCGTCTTCGCGACTTCGGGAGGGGAGGTCATCCAGTTCAGCCTCATAGCGCTGCTGATCGGGATTCTCTCCTTCCTCGTCTGGTCCTACCGCTCGGCACGCTGGCCATTTGGCGATCCAGCCGCCGAGGAAGCCACCCACTGAGCCCTCGCGGCGGCAGAGTCCGACCCAGAGCGATGCCTCCCTCCACCTCGGTCGCAGTGACCAGGGGTGGAGCGGGAGACATCACGCGAGGGGCGGACGACCCTCTCTACCGTCATGGAAGAGAATGGAATCTGCCAGCGAGCCGTCAGGCGTTCAGCTCGCCTTGGCCGCGGCAATCCGCTTGGCGAGGCGTGCGCGTCGCTTCTGCTTGGGATTCGTCCGAGTCTTGCCACTCGTCCCCCGGCTGATCTTTCCTCGCTTCGAACGTTGATCTCCTCGACCCATGGTCTATCTCCTCCTGTGATTTCTTCCCACCCACTGGTCTCGACCAGCAAAGAGGGCGGGCACTCCGACATACGGATCCATTCATTCAAAGAGGGGGCGCGTAACCGCTCCCCCCCGCTTCACCCTGAAGAGCGCTCCTCTCCAGGAAAAAAACCTGCTCTCTCCGGCTGACGATCCCCTCCCCTTCGAGCTTCTCGAGGTGGGCGAGGACCGAGAGTTCGGCGAGCGCGTGGAGCGACGACGGAACGTCGCGATAGATCTGTTCGACCAGGCGTGGAACCGTCGTCTCTCCGCCGCTCAGATGCCCGACGATCTGGGCTTCGCGCTCCGCCCGATGCGCAAGGTACTCCTCGATCCGCTCGCGCGCGTTCGCGATCACCGGGCCGTGTCCGGGCATCAGCGCCGTCAGGCGAGGCAGGCTCAGGTAACGCCGCAGTGAGGCGAGATAGTCGACCATGTTCCCCTCAGGAGGGGCAATGACGACCGTCCCAAAGCCGACGACGCAATCCCCCGTGAGGAGGGTTCCAGTGCGCTCCTCGTAGAAGCTGAGATGGCCGCGGGCATGCCCGGGGGTCCAGAGCGCGCGCAGCCGCCAGCGAAGCCCGGAACGCGCCTCCGCCAGTTCGATGACCTCATTATCCTCGATCCAGCGATCGACCCGGACATCGGCGGCGATCGCCTCGGCCGTTGCCCGATGAGCCGCCACGGGCAGCTGGTACCGCTCCGCGACGTGGCTCACGCCCCCGATGTGGTCCGGATGGA
>JBEIJP010000043.1:0-10954 GCA_040380245.1 Acidobacteriota bacterium
CTCCTGGAGCTGATCTCGGCCCCCGGCGAGGCTGCTTCGACAACAGCCTATTCAAATTGACGACGAAACTCGTCGAGAAGACTGGCGAGCCGCGCCACCTCCGCGCGTAGCTGCGAGACCTCCTCTTCGAGGCGCGTACAGCGCAGGGCGAGCCCGGCGTCCTCTTGCCCTCTCGTTCGGGCGGGTGGTGCGTCGAGCAGCGCCTCGATTTCGACGGGCCCGCTGAGGCAGTGGGCGTAGCGCGCTTCTCTGGCATTCGGCAAGCGCGGGAGCCGGACGACGAGCGGTTCCGGGCGGGATGTCAGCGCGGCCAGGACCGTCTCGACCTGTGGCAGACTCTCGAAGGCGTGGAGGTGGGCGGACCGGGTTCGCAGCTCGCCCGGCGTTTGCGGGCCGCGCAGCATCAAGACGCAGAGGATCGCCGTCTCTTCCGGGTTGAGATCGTAGCTCTTCGGAAAGACGTGGCCGTATTTGACAGCCCGCGCCTCCGAGCCGTGAAAGGTGTAGACAAGCTTCTTCTCGCGCAGCGAGTTGAGCGCCCGCTGAACCGTCGATTCGTCATAGACGACGACCGGATCGCGTTGGTTCTTCTGATTGCACGCCTGCATCAGGCCGTGGAGGGTCATCGGGTAATAGTCCGGCGTCGCCAGCTGCTTTTCGACCAGCGCGCCCAACACTCGTACTTCAAATTCGTTGAGGTCCATGGTTCTCCAAGAGAGAGGAAACCGGTCAGAGGCCCGGCGACGGCTGAACTGGAGCGCCGTCTTTCCGGAGTGCGGGATCGGCACGGCGGCATTGAACCACCAGAATGACGATCAGGAGCGGAGCCAGCAGCAGAAACTCCCGCGAGCAATGGGGCCACGCATCTGCGACGATCGCGCTCCAGCTCTGGATCGCCGGGTTGGGGTAGAAGGCGTAATTGGGAAGAATCCCCCAGCGAATCTTCTCCTCGATCCACGGAAGGAGGAGGGCGGCCCCGCCGAACGTGTCCTTGGTCGAGGCATCGAGGAGCCCGTGGGAAAGCGCCGCGCCAAGGTAGCCCACGTAGGGCCGCCAGGCGATCTCCCGCCGCACTAAGGTCAAGGCGGTGCTGACCACGAGAGCGAAGAGGATCGAGTGGGTGTAGCCTCCGTGGATCCTTACTCCCCAGCCAAGCCCCCAGCTGAGCATCAGGTCGAGGTCTGGCCAGGCGCCTAGGATGGCGCCCCAGAGCACCGCCGTCCAGCCTGAGCGGAGATGCGCGGCACGGAATCGAGGCTTGGATGAGATCCTGGGGAGGAAGAGGTCGCGGCGGCTCAAGGCGACGAGGGAGGCGCCGATCAGGCTGTGCGCGACGGGCATTGGCATCGGTCCCCCCTCCCGCTTACCGCTGGTAGAGCAGGTCCTCGATCCGGGTGACCTCTCGCCCCATCTCTCCATCGACCGCCGGAGGACGGCCCTCCCGGAGGGCCACGACAAAGTCGACAATCGAGGGCAGATGCAGATTGGGGTGGGGAGGATGGGTCTCAACGCGCTCCCCGCGCGCGGTACGCAGCACCAGTTCGCCCCGATTGAGGACGGGGATCGAGATCGACCCCTCGCTCCCATCGACCTGGACGGAGTCCCGGGGCTCTGACGTCGCGTGGCTCACCGCCAGCGTCGCCAGGGCGCCGCTCTCAAAGCGGAAGGTCGCGACACTGGTGTCTTCGACCGCCCGTTGAAAGAGGACGTGGGCGTGGTGGCAACTGGCCTCGCGGATTGGCCCGAGCAGGTGGAGGAGGACCTCGATCCGATGGCAGCCGAAGTCCATCATCGGCCCGCCTCCTGCCTGGGACGGATCGAGCAGCCAGGCGCGATCCCCTCCCGGAGGGGGATTGAACCGCTCGAAGGCTTCGATCCGGGCGAGAATCGGCTGGCCGATCGCTCCGTCGAGCAAGAGGGCACGTACCCGCTCGAGAACCGGGTAGAAATGGCGGTAATAAGCGACCCCGAGCGCCACCCCATTAGCCCGGCAGGCGTCCAGCATCCGGTCGCACTGCCTCCGGTCCAAGGCCATCGGCTTTTCACAGAGAACGTGACGTCCCGCCTCGGCCGCGGCGATGACCTGTTCCGCATGGAGATGGACCGGAGTGGCGATGTAGACGGCCTCGACCGCTTCATCGGTGAGCAGGTCACGCCAATCGGGATACCAGCGGCGTGCCCCAAACTCACGGGCAAAGGCTTCCGCCAAATCTGACCGGGCACGGCTGACGGCCACCAGCTCCGAGTCGACGTGATCCCGCATCGCTGGCGCGACCCGCTTGCGAGCGATATCGCCGCAGCCGATCAATCCCCATCCGACTGGTCCTGGCCCACCCATTCTTCTCTCCCTTGTCCGCGATGTTCTGGAGGAGCCTGGTCAGGCCCGACTGGAGAACTCGCCGGTCTGCGTATTGACCCGGATCAGCTCGCCCTCCCGAATGAAGAGGGGCACGCGAATCTGCAGCCCGGTCTCGAGGGTCGCCGCCTTGGTCGTTCCGCCGGAGGCGGAGTCTCCGCGAATGCCCGGCTCCGCTTCCTGGACCAGCAATTCGACCATCGCCGGCAGTTGGAGCGCGATCGGGGCGCCATTCCACTTGCGGACCTGGAGCGAGAGCCCTTCCTTGAGGTAGTAGCGATCGTCGCCGAGTTGCTCCTCGTTGAGAGAGAACTGCTCGAAGGTCTCTTCGTCCATGAAATGAAATCCACTCCCATCGGCGTAGAGAAAAGAGGCCGGGGTGAGGGTCACATCCGGCTCGGCAAACTTCTCGCTCGTCTTGAACGACTTCTCGATGACCGCCTCGGTCAGCAGGTGGCGCAACCGGGTCCGGACCATCGTCGACGCTCCCCGCGCGCTCGGCGAGGCAAAGAAGACCTCGACGACGGTGTAGGGCTGCCCTTCCACCGTGATCAACATCTTTCGCTTCAGTTCATTCGCTCCAATCAGTGCCATGCGTTCTCAAGGCTCCTCGTCGCTTTGGGTAGGCCAATCGAAAGGGACTAGCCCTCACTCCGGAAAGAAGACAAGATATGATACTCTGCCAATTTGGTAAATAGACGGGGAGAACCGAACGAAATGGCGGGAAGGTATGCCGACGTGATCGTCCTGGGTGGGGGAGCCGCCGGGCTCTTCTGCGCTTTCACCGCAGGGAGCCGCGGCCGCTCGGTGCTGGTGCTGGAAAACGGCCCAGCCGTGGGGCGAAAGATTCTCATCAGCGGCGGAGGCCGCTGCAACTTCACTAACCTCTGGACCAGTCCGGAGGCCTATCTCAGCGCGAACCCCAACTTCTGCAAATCCGCGCTTGCCCGCTACCCCCCTGACGACTTCCTGGCTCTCGTCGAGCGGCACGGCATCGCCTACTACGAGAAGAAGCTCGGGCAACTCTTCTGTCGCGAGAGCGCCCGTCAGATCGTCGAGATGCTCCTCGCCGAGTGCCATCAGGCAAAGGTCGATCTGCGCACCAGCTGCCAGGTGGTCGGAGTGGACTACCAGCACCACTTTCGTGTCGAGACCAGCCAGGGCACCTTTGAGAGCGAAGCCCTGGTCGTGGCCACGGGAGGGCTCTCGATCCCAAAGATGGGGGCCACCGATCTGGGATACCGGCTGGCCAGCCAATTCGGGCTGGGGATCGTCCCGCCGAGACCGGCGCTCGTGCCGCTGCTGCTGGCTCCGGAAGTGGCCGCCCATTTGACCCCTCTCAGTGGAGTCTCGTTCGAGGCTTCGGTCCGACTTGGGGCCGCCCTCTTCCGGGAGAATGTGCTGTTGACCCATCAGGGGCTGAGCGGACCGGCCATCCTCCAGATCTCCTCCTACTGGGAGGAAGAAGCGAGCTTGTCGATCGATCTTCTGCCCGATCACTCCGCGCGTGAACTCCTCGAGGATCCCGGCTCGGGGACCAAAGAGCTCCAGACACTGCTCAGCCAGTATTGGCCGGGCCGCTTCGCGCAAGCCTGGACCCGGCTCCAGGGCGGCACGGGGCCACTGCGCCTCTACTCAACGCGGGAGCGACAACGGCTCGCTTCCCAGATTCACGAGTGGTCGGTCACTCCGACGGGAACGGAAGGGTACCGCAAAGCGGAGGTCACCGCCGGCGGAGTCGACACACGCGAACTCTCCTCGCGAACGATGGAGGCACGTCGCCTCCCCGGCCTCTTCTTCATCGGGGAGGTGGTCGATGTCACCGGCCACCTTGGTGGGTACAATTTTCAGTGGGCGTGGGCTTCGGCCCACGCGGCGGGACTCGCCTTGTGATAGACCCGAAGACCGCGCGGACATTGTCCCCGGGTTTTCAAAATAGTATGATGCGAAATCTGTTGGATTACTCTCCTTTTGCTTGTCCCTCTCAGCTTGTGTGGGTCGAGGAATTTTGCAATTAACCTCTTCCCGCGGCAGGGGATCCGCTTCCGGATCTGCAGAGACAGGCCGATGGACCTGGATCAAGACTTCGATCAAGACTTCGATCAAGACTTGGAATAAGACTGGACTGGCGGAATAGGGTGGACGATCTACCGGATCCGCCTTTTATTGCGCCCGAGAAGTATTCAACTTCGACAAGGCTCTCGCGACAATGTCTCAAACGGAACAGCGCCTGCAAAAAAGATACGAATTTGGTCCGTTCACGCTCGAGGTAGATCCTCTGTGCCTCTTCCAGAACGGAGTGGAAGTGCCCATTCGCAGCAAGGGTCAGGAGATTCTTCTGCTCCTGATCGAGAACGCCGGACGGATGATCGAGAAGGAAGAGATCCTGAATCGGGTCTGGCCAGAGCGGGCGGTCGAAGAGAGCAACCTTTCCCAGCACGTGCACCTGCTGCGCCGCGCATTGGAGGGCGACACCAGGAGTCAGGACTACATTCTGACGATTCCCGGCAAGGGATATCTCTTCAATCACGAAGTGCGGATCAGAATGGGGACGCCCTCTCGACCTACCCTCGGATCGACCGATCAGCTCACCTCGCCGGCAGACCTCCCTTTGGACGACTCGGTGGAGGAGACCATCCTCTCTCCCAGGCCGCCCACGATCCCCCCGACAGGGCTTCTCGACAGACGAAGGCTCCCCTCTTGGACCACCAAACGGCTGCTGCCGTTGACGCTGGGAGTCGTGCTCATCGGTGGGATCTTCCTGTGGTGGAGGTGGCAGGAGAGGCTTCGCTCCCCAGGCATGCCAGTGCTCTCGTCGGGAGTGATCCTCCCGATGGTCACCTTGACAGGAAAGGACAATTACCCCAGCTTCTCCCCCGACGGCCAGTTTCTCGCCTTCTCCTCAAACGGGGATGGCTCGGGGAATCGAAACATCTACCTGCAACGCGTGGAGGATGGTCGATTGACCCAGCTGACCAGCGATCGTCGGGCCGATATTCAACCCAACTGGTCTCCGGACAGCTCCCAGATCGCTTTTCTGCGCGAAGCGACCCGTTCCGGTTATCCCTATGACGTCATGATCGTTCCCGCAAGGGGGGGAGAGCCCCGGCAGATTGGCGAGTCCTGGGGGGGCCTGGCCTGGTCTCCGGACGGAAAGTATCTGGTGATCACCGAGATACTGGAAGGGCTTGCCCAATCTCGGCTGGCCCTGATTCCCATCGAAGGGGGACCCAGCCAACTAATCAGTCCGCCTCCCACACCGAATGACTCCCGCACCGTGATCTTTGAGGGGGACCCCCGATTCTCCCGCGATGGGAAGTTTCTGGCCTTTGTCCGTTCGAAGAGCGATACCAACGCGGATCTCTACGTCCTCGATCTCAAGACCAGGGCGATTCGGCGTTTGACCGAAAAAGATAGCATGATCAAGACGTTCGAGTGGACGGCCGACTCCCAGGAGATCATCTTCAGCTCGGACATGAGCACGCCGCGGCGAGTCTGGCGCCTCGCGCTGGCAGGGGGGGAACCGACTCCAGTCGATCTCTTTCCATTCGATGTCGACTCCCTCGCGGTTCACCCAACGGGAAAGATGATCGCATTTACGCAATCCGGCAATGACAGCGTCATCTCGATCAGCCGGCTTTCTCCTCCCTCGGCCTCTCAGAGTCCGCGTCCTTGCTCGATCAACTCGTCCGTCGAAGATCACTCGGCCCGGTTCTCGCCGGATGGAAAGTGGGTCGTCTTCTATTCGACGCGGACAGGGTTTCACGAATTATGGCTGGCCAGACCGGACTGCACCGAAGTCCGGCAATTGACCCAGCTCCGGTCGGTTGGACTGGGCAGCCCCCGCTGGTCTCCAGATGGGAAGTGGATCGCCTTCGACCACCATACCGGCGGCAGCTCGGAGATCTTCACCATCCGGTTCGATGGTCGGGAATTACGCCAACTGACGAATAGTCCCTTTCATGACCAGGTTCCATCCTGGTCGAGTGATGGAGCCTGGGTCTATTTCAGTTCAGGACGAACGTCTCGTAATCAAATCTGGAAGGTTCCGGCGGCCGGTGGGACAGCGGTACAGGTCACCTTCAAGGGAGGATTCGAGTCGATCGAATCGACCGATGGCCGAACGCTCTACTACACCCATCTGGATCAGTTCAAATCGCTCGACTTCGCGACCGGAGTCGAGGCGCCCGTTCCCGAATTGAGCGAAGTATCGGTCGATCGCCACTGGGATCTGACGCGGCGTGGGCTCTTTTACGCGCCGATCCAATCGGATGACCGCTCACAGCTTCACCGGTTCGACCTGACTACCCGCCGTATCACCCCCCTCTTCGCGTTGGAGAAGACCTTTCCCAAGTGGCTTCCCCGTTTCGCAGTCAGCCTGGACGAAGAGTTGCTCGCCACGTACTACTTCGAGTACCGGTTGGGCGACATTCTCGTCCTGAAAGAGCCGACAAAGTAGATGGTCCCTGATCGTGCCCTCTCTGTCTTGCGCCGATCGCGGCCCGCTCGTACAATCAGAAATGTATGTCAAGCAGGGATGACCCGCCGGAACGAAAGTTTGACGCCCTTCCCTGCTCTCCTCAATCCAAGGAACAAGATTGAACAAGATGAGTCACAAGGAGCCCCGATGAAGAGAGCAAGCAGTCGATGGTTATCCCACTCCCTTTCCTTCGTCTGGTTGTTGTTATCGACAGGATCGGTGTTGGGAGCGGAGACAGGATTTCTCAACCGGCGGGTGGAGATAGGTGGAGAGGCCTATCGGTACCAGGTCTTTGTGCCTGCCAACTGGACCCCACAGGAGAAATGGCCGGTCGTTCTCTTTCTCCACGGGGCGGGGGAGCGCGGAGAGGATGGGATCCTGCAGACAGAGGTGGGGATTGGAACGGCCATTCGGCGGACAGTCGACCGCTTTCCAGCGATCATCGTCATGCCGCAATGCCGCAAAGGGGTCTGGTGGACCGATCCGCGGATGGAGACCGTCGTCTTTCAAGCGCTCGACCAGTCGATCCGTGAGTTTGGCGGCGACCCGGATCGAACCTACCTGGCCGGCCTCTCGATGGGGGGATACGGCACGTGGGCCTTTGCCGCGAAGCATCCTGGTCGATTTGCCGCGCTAACGGTCATCTGTGGCGGAGTGCGGCGGCCCTCGCGGGCGCCGGCCCCGGAGAGTCCGGAGGTCGAGGGGGATCCCTACCTCGCCGTTGCGCGTCAAGTCGGCAAGACTCCGACGTGGATCTTCCACGGCGCCGATGATCGGGTGGTCCCGCCGGACGAATCCCGCAAGATGCACCAGGCCCTGACCTCGGTGGACGGAGTAGTTCGCTACACCGAGTACGAAGGGGTTGGTCACGCCTCCTGGGAGAAGGCGTTTGCTGAACCCGAATTGATGACCTGGATGCTGAGCCAGCGCCGTGCCGTCGCCAAGTGAGGGGGCCAGGCGAGAATCGAGTTCGCCTCCAAGGTAGTCAGAAGAGAGGAGTGTGGATGATGAGAGCAGGAAAGTGGGTGACGACAGGTCTGTTCGTGCTGGCGTGTAGTTGGCTTCTCTGGCCCGTCAAGCTGGGGGAGGTCAAGGCCAACTCGAGTGGGCCGCAGGGTTCCCGGACCGGAGCTCCCGCGGTTGGCGGCTTCATCGCCGAACCAACCTGTATGACGGGCTGTCACACCGGTAACGCGCTCAACAGCCCGTTGGGGAGCATGACGATCACGGGACTTCCCAACTTCTACTTCCCCGGCCAGGAGGTGACCGGGACGGTCACCATCAACCATCCCAACCGTTCCCGCTTCGGGTTCCAATTGACCGCGCTCAATGAGACGGGCAGCCGGGCCGGCACCATCGATGCGATCGATCGCACCCGGACTCAGGTGGTCAACGCGCTCAGCTCCTTTGGGAATCGGCGGTACATTCAGCACACCTTCTCGGGCATCGATTTCAGCCCGGGAACACCCGGGTCCTGGACCTTCACCTGGCGAGCGCCGGAAACCCCAAGTGGTCCCGTCAACTTCTACGCGAGCGGGAATGCCGCGGATCGCAACGGCAGCAGCTCGGGAGACTTCATCTATACTGTCAGCAAGCGGTTGGAGCCGCTGCCTTTTGGCGCGGTCTCGGCCGCCAGCTTTGGACCGAGCAACACGCTGGCGAGTGAGATGATCGGATCGATCTTCTCGGTGGGGCTCGCCTCGGGCATCCTGACCGCTACACCTGGTCAAGCGCTGCCCACCCAGTTGGGGGGGACCTCGGTCGAGGTGCAGGATTCGACCGGACAGGTGACGACGGCCCCGCTCTTCTTTGTCGCCGACTCCCAAGTCAACTTTCTTGTGCCGCCCGGGATCCCGAGCGGCACGGCCACCGTGCGGGTGCGGCGGCAGAACAGCGTCGTCGCCGCCGGGACAATCAACATCGAGAGGTTCTCGCCGGGGCTCTTCGCGGCAAATGGGGATGGCCAGGGAGTGGCCGCCGCCCAGATCGTGCGGGCTACGGGCGGTCAAATCCGCTACGAGACCGTGGTCCGCTTCAACAGCCAGACCTCGCGTTTCGAGGCCGAGCCGATCGACCTGGGAACCGCGCAGGACCAGCTCTTCCTGGTACTCTATGGGACGGGGATCCGCGGTTTGAGCAGTCAGTCGGCCGCGACAGTCACCGTCCGTGGGGTGCCCGTCTCGGTGGCTTACGCCGGCCCGAATCCCGACTTCTTCGGACTTGACCAGATCAACGTTGGTCCCATCCCGCGAACGATCGGCAGTGGCCCCGCCGAGATTCGTTTCCAGGCGGACAACCGGACCGCCAACGTCCTGAGCGTCACCTTCAAGTAAGCCTGAGACAGGTGGGAGCGGATCCCACTGACGGAGAGACTCGACCATGCTTCCCTCGACGATGCTGGCCCTGATCCTGCTGGCCCCTGTTCTTCTCCAATCGCCGCGCGCCACCGATGGGAATTGGCCACAGTTCCGCGGACCAGCAGGGACCGGTCACAGTCAGGCCCGGAACCTGCCAAACAAGTGGAGTGAGACGGAGAATATTGTCTGGAAGACAGCGATTCACGACCGGGGCTGGTCCTCCCCGGTTCTGTATGGCAACCAGATCTGGTTGACGACCGCCTCTGTCGATGGCCGTGCCCTCTACGCACTCTGCCTGGACCGGCAGACCGGGCGTATCCTCAAAGACATCAAGCTCTTCGAAGTCGCGAACCCCCAGTACGCCCATCCATTCAACAGCTATGCCTCTCCCACTCCAGTCATCGAGGAAGGTCGGGTCTACATCACCTTCGGGTCGGCTGGCACTGCCTGCCTCGACACGAAGACCTTCCAGGTGATCTGGCAGCGCCGCGACATCGAATGCAACCACTTTCGTGGGGCTGGCTCCTCCCCGATCCTCTTCGAAAATCTGCTCCTCATGCACTTTGACGGGAGCGATCATCAGTTCGCCATCGCGCTCGACAAGCGGACCGGCAAGACCGTCTGGCAGACCAAACGCTCGGTCGACTTCCGTGATCTGGATGAGAAGGGCGTCCCCGCCGCGGAAGGAGATTTCCGGAAGGCGTTCGCCACTCCCCACGTCGCGCGGATTGGCGAGCGGTGGGAGATGATCAGTCTGGGATCCCGCGCCGCCTACGGCTATGACCCACGGACGGGCCGCGAACTCTGGCGCGTCGAAGAGCACGGGCAGTTCTCCGCCAGTACGCGCCCCGTGCTGGGGCACGGGATGATCTTCTTTCCGACGGGTTTCTCGACGGGGCAGCTCTTCGCCGTACGAACGGGGGGAGAGGGCGTCATCACTGAGAGCCATCTCGCCTGGAAGCACCGCCGCAGCGTCTCGAACAAGCCATCTGTTCTGCTGATCGACGATCTGCTCTACATGATCAGCGACGTGGGAATCGCCAGCTGCCTCGATGCCAAAACTGGGCAGACCGTCTGGCTGCAGCGGGTGGGCGGGGAGTTCTCGGCTTCTCCAATCTATGCCGATGGTCGAATCTGGCTCTTCGACGAAGAGGGAAAGGCGACCATCCTTCAGCCCGGACGCCAGTTTCTGGCAGCGGGGGAGAACCGGCTGGCCGATGGATGTCTCGCCTCCCCCGCCGCGGCTGGAGACTCCCTCTACGTCCGCACCCGGACGCACCTCTACCGGTTGGCACAAAAGTCTTCTGACCGTTGATTTGGATTGGTGGACGAAGAGCCGGGAGAGTGTGGGGGCTACCTGACCGCTCGACCTGTCGGGCTTCCCTTTTCTCCGTCAAGAAATCGCTTCGCCACGGCGGCTGGCGTCTTCTTCTCTTCGTCCACCCCACGACTGAGTTGTTGCATCGTCGCGGCATCGATACGCCCTGACAGTTGGCGCAGAGCCTCGATCACCTGCGGCCTCTCCCGCAATACCCTCTCTCCCGCAAGGATAACGGCATCGTACGGCGGCAACGCGGCGCGGTCATCCTCCAGCGCCACCAGATCGTAGGCGGCGATGCGGCCATCAGTCGAATAGGCGGCGATGACGTCGACCTGTCGCGTACGGATCGCCTCGTACATCAGCGAGGGATCCATGACCCGTTGCTCGCCAAGGAGAGGCGGTAGGTCGAGAGGATCGATCTCCACTCGGAGCGCTGAAAG
>JBEIJP010000044.1:0-10953 GCA_040380245.1 Acidobacteriota bacterium
GACCCAATTTCATTGCCAAGCCCTCTCCCAACCCCCTCCCGCCTGGGAGGGGGCAGGGGGAGGGTCTTTAGGGGAGGGTCTTTAGGGGAGGGTCTTTAGGGGAGGGTCTTTAGGGGAGGGTCTTTAGGGGAGGATCTTTAAAAGATACCGTTCAATCGCAGGAAGTGGCCCATCTTCTCCTTCTTTGTCAGAAGGTAGCGGTGAGCGGGTTCCTCCGCGTTGATCTCGAGAGGGACCCGCTCGACGACCTCGAGGCCCGCCTCGCGAAGCGCCTGGAGCTTCTCTGGATTGTTCGACATGAAGCGGATCCGATGGGCGCCAAGCTGGCGAATGATCTCGGCGCACTGGGAATACTCGCGCTGGTCGATGTCAAAACCGAGGAGGAGATTGGCCTCGATCGTATCGGCGCCCTCGTCCTGCAACGCATAGGCGCGGATCTTGTTGATGATGCCGATGCCGCGTCCTTCCTGGTGCTGGTAGAGGATGATGCCCTTGCCCTCCTCCTGCACCATCTCCATCGCACGCTGCAGCTGAGGGCCGCAATCACACTTCAGCGAGTGGAAGACATCTCCCGTCAGGCACTGGGAGTGAATGCGGACCAGCGTCGGCTCGGTGGGGTCGATCTCGCCCTTGACGAGCGCGACAAACTCCTCTCCGTTGGCGGTATCCCGAAAGCCGATGATCCGGAATGGTCCAAACTCGGTCGGCAGTTTGGCCTCCGCCTCACGGGAAATGGTCGTCCTGGCGACCCGGTTGTGCAGTAACACGCTCTTCGATCCAATTGTTGCTCGGTCGAGATTCGCTAGATCTTCGATCATCACCCTTCCATTTTCCACGATTCCTCCTCGCGATTCCTCTACCCCTCGCCGAACGAGGCCCGGCGGCGGGTCCTCGTTTGCTCGATGTTGCATTGGATTATCTGTTGTCTTGTCCCCACGATTCCTTCCCGGCCCTGATCTCATCCATTTCTCCCCTCAACCACTATAGGTGGGGACGTGGAGTGGGTCAAGATCCCGAAAAAAGAACAATGTAGCAAGCATGAAACGCCTCTTCCTTTTGAAAGACGATGGCGCACATTAGGCGAGGGGGATGGTAGGATGATCACGAGGGGATGGCGAAGTTATCACAAGCACGGGAGACGGCTGGAAATCGAGCATGGGAATGGGTTTTATCAGCGGAATTCTCGCGGTGGCGATCGCCAATGGAGTCTGGCTGGTCAGACGTTTGGGGCCCGGGCTGACCTGCGCCGAGTGGGTGGCGGGCGGGGTCGTCACCGGGCTGGCGGGGCTGGCCTGGACGGGGTTTCTCTTCTCGTGGCTGGTGGGATTGAACGGCTGGTCGATCGCCTGGACTGCGGGGAGCCAGGGGCTGCTGTTGCTGGGATGGATCGCGTGGCAATGGCGGCAGGGCTGGCGGGTGGGAGATTTGACTCGCCTGAGGCCGGCCGGGTCGTGGCCAGCCGGGCCATGGTTGGATGGGGTCTGGTGGGGAGGCTGGGCGCTCTTCTTCGGGTGGCTCTTTGGGCGGGTCTGGCAGATCGGGGAGTCCGGGGCCATCGAGACCGCGCCGGCGACCAACTACGGGGATCTGGGCTTTCACGTCAGCATCATCAGTTCGCTGGCCTACGGGGAGAACCTGCCGCCGGAAAATCCGATCTACCTCGGGCTGCCGTTGACCTATCCTTTTCTGATCGACTTTCTGACGGCCTTCCTGCTGCGTTGCGGCGCGGGCTGGCGCGAGGCCTTCCTGATCGGGAACGTGCCGCTGGGGCTGGCGTTGGTCGGATTGGTCGAGCAGTTGGCGCGGAGGTGGAGCGGAGGCAACCGGCTCGCCGGGCGGCTGGCGCCCCTCCTGCTGGTCTTGAGCGGCGGACTGGGATGGCTCCGCTTCGGGGAGAATCTCACCGCCTGGTGGCGGGGCGGCGGAGTGGGACGGGAGGGGCTCCTCTGGTTCATGACCCACCTGCCGGCGACCTACACGATCGGGAATGAGCTGTCGATCGGCGGAGAGCCGGTCGCGCTGCACTACGGAAACCTGCTGACAACGCTGCTGGTCCCGCAGCGGTCGTTCCTCTTCGGGCTGCCGCTGGTGGCCCTGATCATCATTTTGTGGCGAACGGCCCTGGTCGAGTCCCGAGGCGGCGGATGGGAGAGCTGGCGGCTGATGGCACTGGCCGGTGGGCTGGCCGGAATGCTGCCGCTGCTCCACGCCCACGGCTTCTTCGCGGTCATGCTGGCGAGCCTGCCGATGATGGCCCTCTACCGCGGACGGGCCTGGATCGCCTTTCTCGTGCCGGCTGGGCTGCTCGCCGCGCCGCAGGCGCTCTGGCTCGCACAGTCCGGGGTACGCCAGACGCTCTTCCAGTTCCAGCCGGGGTGGGAGTCGGGATCGACCCACCCCGTCCTCTTCTGGATGGTCAACAACGGACTCTTTCTGCTGGTCCTCATCGCGACGCTCGCCCACTTTCTGAGACAGGGGTGGCGCAATCACGTCAGCCGGTTCTACTGGCCCTTCGCGAGCTGGTTTCTGGTCCCGAACCTGGTGTTGCTGGCCCCGTGGGCGTGGGACAACATCAAGGTGCTGGCCTACTGGGCGCTGGCGTCGAGTTGCGTTGTGGCGATCGGGGTGGCGTGGCTGCTCCGGGGCGAGTCGCCGCTGGGCCCGCGCTGGGGTCGCGCCTTCGGAGCGGGCCTGATGGTGCTGCTGGTCCTGGCGGGCGGGCTCGATGTGGCGAGGGGACTCTCCCCGGCGGAGCAGGTCCCGCTCTTCAGCGCGTCCGATCAAGTGGTCGCGCGGCGGATCCGCGAGACGACGCCGCCGCGGGCGCGGATCCTCCACGCACCGATCCACAACAGCCCGGTCGCCCTCTCCGGACGACAGTCGCTGATGGGCTACGCGGGCCACTTGTGGAGCCACGGCATCGACTACCCGCCGCGGGAAGCCGATCTGCGGCAGATCTTGGGCGGGTCAGCGGAGAGCGTCCCCCTTCTCGACAAGTACGAGATCGAGTACGTCCTGATCGGGCCGGCGGAGATGGCGCTCTCGCCCCCCGCCTGCCTCCCCTGTTTTTCGTCGCGGTATCCCGTGGTCTTCGAAGCCGCGGGCAGCCGCCTCTTCCGTATTCGTGACCGATCATGACCGCAACGCCACCTTCCCACTTCGTCGAAGTCGCGATTCCGCTGCCCGTCCACCAGACGTTCACCTACCGTGTGCCGGCAGGGATGACGGAGGCCGCGCAATCGGCAGGAACGGGGGCGGGAATCCAGCGCGGTTGCCGGGTGGTCGTCCCCTTCGGCAAGCGGATGTTGACGGGCTATGTCGTCGAGGTGATGGACTCGATCGAGGAGACCGGGCAGTCGGCGGAGGAGTTGAAAGAGGTCGAGGAGCTGCTCGAGGTCGTCCCGTTGATCTCCGAGGAGATGATCGGCCTGACCAAATGGGTCGCCGATTACTACTATGCCCCGTGGGGCGAGGTCCTCAAAGCGACCCTTCCGGCGGGAATCAATGTCGACACAGAGTGGATCGTCTCCGCCACGGAAGAGGGCCGGCAGACCGAAAAACCAGCGCCCGCCGGGGGGGCCGGGAGTCAGCGGGCCCGTCCGATGCGTGGCAAAGTGCTCGAAGCGATCCTCGCCCAGGGGGAGGTGCGAGTCGCCGACCTGGCGCGGACCTTTGGAAAAGGGCCGGTCTCGACAGCGCTGCGAGCGCTCGAGGAGGCGGGGCTGGTGCGCATGGAGCGTCGGCGTCAGCGACCGACGGTCCAGACACGGCGGCAGCAGGCGGTGCGCCTGCTGGACCGCACGGAGGAGGCGGAGGCGGGAAAGCCGCTCGGGGAGTCCCACCAGCGGCTGCTCGAGACGCTGCGGGTTCCTCCAGCAGTGGCGGGAGTCCTGCCCTTGAGCGAGGCGCTGTCGCTCGCCGAGGTGAGCCCCTCGATCGTCCGTACCCTCGAGAAGCGCGGGTATGTCGAGATCTTCAGCCAGGTGGTCCGGCGGGATCCGCTGGCCCACCTCGCCAAGGGCGAGCGCGGCTCGGGGCCGGAGAGCCCCGAGGGTCCCCTCGTCCTGACAGAGGCGCAGACAGAGGCGCTGCGGGCGATCAGCGAGGCGATCGACGGGGAGGCCTACCGGGCCTTCCTGCTGCACGGCGTGACGGGAAGCGGGAAGACGGAGGTCTACCTGCGGGCGATGCAGTGGGCCTTGCAGAAGGGGCGCTCGGCACTGCTCCTGGTGCCGGAGATCTCGCTGACCCCGATGGTGGCGCGGCGACTCCGCTCGCACTTCGGCGACCTGGTGGCGATTCTCCACTCCTCGCTCTCCGAGGGGGAGCGGCTCGACGAATGGGAGCGGCTGCGACGGGGAGAGGCGCGCATCTGCATCGGAGCGCGCTCGGCGGTCTTCGCTCCCCTCCAGAACCTTGGGTTGATCATCATCGACGAGGAGCACGAAACGTCCTACAAACAGGACGAGTCCCCGCGCTATCACGGTCGCGACAGCGCGATCATGCGAGCCAGCCGACTGGGGGCGGTGGTCGTCCTCGGCAGCGCGACGCCGTCGATGGAGTCGTTTCACAACGCACAGACGGGCAAGTACGGCTACCTCTCCCTGGCGGAGCGGATCGGGTCGCGGGCGATGGCGCGGGTCGAGACGATCGACATGCGCACGGTCTTCGCGCGACACGGTCGGCAGCAGATCTTCGCCGACGAGCTGAAAGAAGCCATTCGCGAAACGGCGGCGCGGGGCGAGCAGTCGATTGTGCTCCTGAACCGACGGGGGTACTCGTCGTTTCTTCTCTGCCGGAGTTGTGGACACACCTCGCAGTGCCGCAACTGCGCGGTGACCTTGACGTACCACCGCCAGCAGGCGCGGCTGGTCTGCCATTACTGCAACCACGCCGAGCGGGTTCCCCAGGTCTGCCCTGACTGTCATGGGGGCTTTCTTCATTACGTTGGGGAGGGAACGGAGCAGATCGAGGCGCAGCTGCGCGTACTCTACCCGGAGTTGCGGATTGGGCGGCTCGACCGGGACACGACGCGTCGGCGGGGAGCCTTCGAGAAGATCCTCGGCGAGTTCGCCGCCGGCGAGATCGATCTGCTCGTCGGGACCCAGATGATTGCCAAAGGGCACGACTTCCCCAATGTGACCCTCGTCGGGGTGATCTCGGTCGACGCCGGCCTGGGGATGCCCGATTTCCGCGCGGCGGAGCGAACGTTCCAGCTGGTGACCCAGGTCGCCGGGCGAGCCGGCCGCGGGGAGAAGGCCGGCCGGGTCTTGCTGCAGAGCTACTTTCCAGACCACTATGCCCTGCAATATGGCGCGGATCAGGACTACAACCGCTTCTATCAACACGAGATTCGATACCGGGAGGAGATGCGCTACCCGCCATTCGCGATCCTCATCAACATCCTGATCCGGCACGAGGAGTTGGCGCGAGCGGCAGCGACCGCCTCCGAGCTGGCCAGCCGGATCAAGGCGGCGGATCGCGAGCGCGTCCTGCGGATCCTCGGGCCGGCCGCGGCGCCGCGTGCCCGGCTCAAGGGCGAGCATCGCCTCCAGATTCTGATCAAGACACGACACCGGCGGGCGGCGCGGGAGGCGCTCGACTCCGCCCTGACCGGACTCAAAGAGGGGGGAGGAGACCCTCGCCTCATCACGATCGATATGGATCCCATCAGTCTGATGTGAGGGAAGAGCGGGAGAACGAGCGTCGCGCGTGCCCGATCGGTTTACTTTGCCAGAGGCACAGACTACGATTTTCAGCCGATGAGCAAGCGGAGAAGACCAATCTGGGGTGTCGGGGTCGGGCTGGTCCTGAGCGCCATGCTGGCGGCGGGCCAGGGGGTCCCCCGTGTCTCGGAGCTGCTGGCGATCGAAGATCCGGCGGCGCGGATTCGCGCCCTCGAATCCTTTCTCGGCCCACGGACCTCGGCAGTGGATCGGCAAACGGTCGGCGAGGCGATCGTCGCGAGCCACGCGCAGCTGGCTGAGCGGCAGCTGCGGGAGAACAATATCGAACGGGCGATCGGCCACTTCCGCGACGCGATCGAGCGCTTGCCGGAGACCATTCCGGACCCCTTCTTCATCTCGACAGTGATCCGGATTCCCCAGGCGACCTCGATGCGCGGTTACCGGACCGAGGCGGTCCTCCTCGCCCGGTCGCTCGAAAAGCGGGCCAGCGTAGCCCGGGATGCGCGCAAGCTGGGCGCGATCGGGGAGTACTACCTGACAATCGAGGCTCCGGCTGACGCGATCCGGACGCTGGAAGCGGCTCTGCGGGTCGCTCCGACGGAGATCGAGCTGCGACGCCTGCTGGCGGGCGCCTACCGCATGGGGCTGCAGCTCGACGAAGCCATCGCGGAGTACCAGCGGATCCTCGGGCGAGCCCCGACGGATGGCCGGGCCCTCTTCGAGCTGGCCAACCTCTATCGCGCCCACGGGGCCTACGAGGAGGCGATTGCCCTCTACCAGCAGCGGCTCGAACGGGAGCCGCGCCACGAGCCGAGCCTCAAGGGGCTGACGATCGCCTCCCTCGCCCTGGGCGATCCGGGGAAGCAGGGGGCCGCCGCCCTCGCCCGTTTGCGGGAGCTGGCCCCGACGCCGGAAGAGGCGACCCGGGACGTCGCATTCCAGACCCAGCTCGCCTTTCACTACCTGCTCGGCCAGAACCAGGTGCGCGAGGCGCGCGCGGCGGCCGATGCCGCGCTGGCGATCGAGCCCCGCTATGCCTGGGCACGCATCGCCGCGGCCGAGGTCGCCCTCGCCGAAGAGCGGTATCTCGACGCCGAGCGGCACCTGCTCGCGGCCCTCTCCTACGCCAGCTTCCCGACGTTGCACTGGACCCTCGGGAAGATCTACCTGGCCGTGGAAGACTTCGAGGGGGCGCTGGAGCAGTTCCGCCGGGCTTTTCGGCAGGGAACGAATGGGGAGTTTGAGGCGACCCTCGGAGGGGTGCGCACGGTTCAGGCTGGCAATCTTCGCGCGCTCTTCGCGCGGGAGCATCAGGCCGCCATCTTCCTGGCCTCCTCCCCGACCCCGCTCGACACTTCGCGGGTGAGCGAGGCCCTCATCCGCTTCGAGGCGGGCCTCGCCGACTGGACAGGCCCGGCCAAGTCGGGCAGCGACAGTGCGGGAGGGGATCGTGCGGCGCTGCTGCGCCTGGTCGATCAGTTTGTCGAGGCGGGCCCGGCACGCCAGCCCTTCCGGGCTCTCTTCGTCGCCGAGCGGTTGATCGGGGCCGGAACCCTGCTCGACAAGGCGATCGAGATGAGCAACCGGGTTCTCGGCGAGGCCGAAAAGGCGGTCGAGCCGGCCGGGTCGCTCCGCGACTATCCCAATTATGACCGCGAAGGCCGAATCGCCATCCTGCGAGGCCGGGCCTGGGACCTCAAGGGATGGGCCTACTACAAGGCGGAGAATTGGTCAGCCGCCGACGCCGCCCTCCTCGAAGCGATCCAGTCGTACGGAGATCTTCCCGAGGTGCGCCGCTCTTTCTGGCACCTGGCCACGGTTCGGGAGACCGCCGGGGATCGAGCCTCGGCTCTGGCGCTCTACCTCGCCGGCTATGAGCCGCCGGCCTCGGCACCGGAGAAGGGCGCGGCCAACAACGGGAAGGGCGATGTCAAGCGGACCATCGTCGAACTGCTCTTCCGTCAAGTCCGAGGCTCGCTCGATGGGCTGGAGGCGGAGCTGGCGCGAGCCTCCGTCAACCCGTTTGACGTGCTTGCCTCCGTTCGGGGAATCGCGATTCCGTCGCCGGTCGCGAAGGCCACACCGGCTCCAGCAGCGCCTCCGACCGAGGCCGACAAGGGGCTGCTGGTGCTGCGGGAGAGCCTCGACCGGTCATCCAATGGGAGCCGCGAGAGCGGCGGTGCGAGCCGGCTCAACCTGCCGCGCACCGATCCGATGTTCGCGCGACGGGAGGAGGCTCCCCCCCGGGCTGAACGGCCCGCCCCGCCGCCGGCCATCGACCCCGCGCCTGCGGTGAGTCCGCCGCGCCCCTCGGCTCCACCTCCCGTCCCGGTCAGGCCAGTGGCGGCAGCGGCTCGACCGGCCCCGCCCGTGACCGCGGCGGCCCCCCCCGTCCCCCCACCAGCCAAGGTGGAGCCTCCCGCTGAGAAGCTGGCCGAGAAGCCGCCAGAGAAGCCAGTGGTCGTCCCGGCAAAGCCGGCGCCGGTCCGACCGATCCAACTCCCGGCCGAGATCGCGCTGCGCTTCGCGCTGACCGATCCCCAGACTCCATTCTTCAACCAGGAGCGCTACTTTTCCCGCTGGAATCGCCTCTCGCTGGTGGTCATCGAGGCCCCACCACCGCCAACGCGGGAGAGGGTCGAATCCAGCCCATCCCCTGCCCCGCCCGGTCCACGTCCGGCGACACGCCCGCGGTGGGCCACCCGCGAGGGTCCGCCCCCTCCCCCCGTCCCCAAAGGAATCGAATGAAGGTCAGGACAGGTGTCATCGCCGCCGCCGGATCGGGAACCCGGATGTTGCCAGTCACCCTCGGATATCCGAAGGAGCTGCTCCCCATTCTTCATCAGCCGGCGATTCAATTGATCATCGACGAGTACCTCGCCGCGGGCATCCGCAAGATCATCGTCGTCACGGGAGAGAACCCGGGACCGCTCCATCGGCAGTATCGACTGACCGACCTTCCCGCCGCCGGAAGATACGAAGCGCTCGATCGCTTCGTCGCCCGGATGCGGGACGTCGAACTGATCTTCGAACCGCAGGAGGGCCCCTACGGCAATGGCACGCCCCTCCTCGTCGCCAGTCGGCATCTGCCGCCCGGAGAGGGCTTCCTCTACGCGTATGGCGATGACCTTCTCAAGACGCGCACGCCCTTTGCCCGGCAATTGCTCGACCTCCACCTGGAGACGGGCGCCCTCGTCGTCGGGACGCAGGCGGTCCCGTGGGAGGATGTCGTCCGCTATGGCGTCGTCACCTTCCGCGAGGGGAGCGATCGGGATCTGCAGGACGTCGTCGAGAAGCCCCGTCGCGAAGAGGCGACCTCCAACCTGGTCATGTTTGGCCGGTTTCTGCTGAGCGAGGCGATCGTCGGGATTCTGCGGGAGATTCCGCTGGGGCAGGGCAATGAGCTGTGGCTGACCGACAGCGTGCGGGAGTATGTGCGGCGGGGTGGGCACGTCGTCGCCTGCCCGGTCACCGACGGCGAATGGCTGACCATCGGCGATCCGGTCCACTACCTCGAAACGGTCATCGAGTATGCCCTCGACGACCCGGCGATCCGCGCGGCGATCGAACCGCGCATCCGGCGACGCCTGGGGATCGCCTAGGCCTCAACGGGAGGGCGACTCGGCCTCGATCGTCGCCGAGCCAACGTAGGGGATGAGGGCCGCCGGCAGGCGGATCGAGCCATCGGCCTGTTGTCCGTTCTCGATGATCGCCAGCCAGGTCCGACCGACCGCCAGACCCGAGCCATTGAGGGTGTGAACGAACTCTGTCTTCGTCTTGCCGTCGCGCTTGAAGCGAATCTGGGCGCGGCGCGCCTGGAAGGCCTCGCAGTTCGAGCAGGAGGAGATCTCGCGATAGGTCTGCTGACTGGGCAGCCAGACCTCGAGGTCGTAGGTCTTGGCCGAGGAGAAGCCGACGTCCCCGGTCGAGAGGGCCATGACCCTGTACGGAAGTTCGAGGAGCTGCAGAACCCGCTCGGCATCGGCCGTCAGCTGTTCGAGGGCGGCGTAGGAGTCCTCGGGGCGGGTCAGCTTGACCAGCTCGACCTTGTCGAACTGGTGCTGGCGGATCAGGCCGCGCACGTCCCGCCCGTAGCTTCCGGCTTCCGAACGAAAGCAGGGTGTGTAGGCGGTATAGCTGATCGGCAGGTCCTTCTCGTGAAGAATCTCATCGCGATGCAGGTTGGTCAGCGGGACCTCGGCGGTCGGCACCAGGTAGAGTTCGCGGTCATCGCGTAGCTTGAAGAGGTCGGCCTCGAACTTGGGAAGCTGCCCGGTCCCGAAGAGGCTGCCATCGTTGACGATGAACGGGGGGAGCATCTCGCGGTAGCCGTGCTCCCGCGTGTGGAGGTCGAGCATGAAGGCGATGAGGGCCCGTTCGAGCCGCGCGCCCATCCCGGAGAGGACAGAGAAGCGCGAGCCGGTCACCTTGGCCGCCCGCTCGAGGTCGAGGATGCCGAGGCTGGTCGCCAAGTCGACGTGATCGCGCGGCACAAACCCCTCCGCGGCAAAGTCTCGTGGCGATCCCCAGCGGCGCACCTCCTGGTTGTCCTGCTCATCGTGCCCGACCGGGACCGTCTCGTGCGGCAGATTGGGCAGGGTCACGAGAATCGCGCGAAAGCTCTGCTCCAACTCTTCGAGACGGGTCTCGATGCCGCGATTGCGCTCGGTGACGGCCCGGGACTCGGCCTTGCGCTCCTCGGCCTCTTCCCGACGCCCGTCGCGCATCAGCTGTCCGACCTCCCGACTGAGGCGGTTGGCCGCCGCGTTGAGCTCATCCCGCTCCCGGATCAACTGTCGGCGCTCTCCATCGAGGACCGTCAGCTCGTCGAGCAACGAGAGGTCGAACCGCCTGTACCCCAACTTCTCCCGCACCAACTCCAGATGATCACGAACAAAATTGACGTCGAGCATCGCCTTCTCTCTCTTCCTTGTGAACTGCCTGGAAATCCAGACCTATAAACTCCACACAATACCCCAAGGTCACGGCGTCAACAAGGGATCGTTCTCTTCTCCCCGTTCACCTCAGGGCTTTTGCAAAGTCGATCAAGATTGATTCGGGTTGACAAAATAGAGAGGAGACTGACATCTGGGCAACCCCAGACACAAACCTCTCATTGTTGAACCACGGCCTGTTTCCGCAAGAGACGAGCAGGAGGGTCGCTTCTGCTTCCGCTCTGAAGGGGCGGTGCATACCAGCCCAGGGTGCAACCCTGGGTATCCGAGGCCCCCCAATCAGGCGTTCTGCCAAGGTACAGCAGGAACGC
>JBEIJP010000045.1:0-10881 GCA_040380245.1 Acidobacteriota bacterium
CCTGCTGTTCAATGCCCGGCGTCTCCAGACCGCTCTTTTCGTCCTGGTCATAGTCCTTGGTTCGGTGGCGACGCAGGTCATGGGCGAAGAGTCCGATCGCGAAGTCCTCTACAAGAACCTCTCCTATCCAGTCACCGCCCGTGTGCCCTCCTCTTATGGGGATCTGGTGGTCAGCGACTACCGTGGCGTCCGCTACCTCTTCCTGAATGGCGTGCAGCAGGGATCGATGATCGGCGACGTCTCGCACGCCAAGTATGCCTATGGGCTCAGCCGTCTCAGCACGGCGCGGGGTGTGCCGAAGAAGATGCTCATCTGGGGACTGGGCGCCGGCGTCTATGCCCGCGCCATGGCCGAGGCCGGGGTCGAGGTGACCGTCATCGAGATCGATCCGATGTCGGAACGTGTTGCCCGCGAATATTTCGGGCTGCCGGATTCAGTGAAGGTCATCGTTGGAGATGCCCGAACCGAGAGTGCGCGGCTGCAGGAGCGGAAGGAGTCCTATGACGTGATCGTCCTGGACGCGTTCAGCGGGGATACTCCGCCGTTCCACCTGCTGACCAGGGAAGCCTTCGAGACCTTGCGGGAACTGGCTCCAAACGGGCTGATCATCGCCAACATCGTCGGAGGAATGGTCGGCGAGGAGGCCCGGGTCGTCTCTTCCGTGCACCGGACGATGGAGTCGATCATGGGGCCGACACGGGTCTTCTCCCCCAACTGGCTCCTCTTCGGCAAGCCGGCGGGCTTTGTCTCGACGATGTTTCTCGTCTCCGGCGCCTTACCGGACTCACCCGCGCCCTTCCCGCTGAAGGTCTCGGAGGAGGTTCGCCGGGACAAGTATGTCGAGTCGGTCTTCGCCTCTGAATTGACGCTTCCGAAGGAGAACGCGGTGATTCTGACCGACGACTTTGCTCCGCTGGAAGCGTGGTCGGACGCCGCGGTCAAAGCGATGCGCTTCTAGGCACAGCGTGTACCCTGCCTCCTCGCATCCTCACTGGCAGACCTGGCAGGTGGCGGCCGAGGAGCAGTTCCTTTCAGGAGTATGTCGATGATCCTCTCTGCCCATGCGATGCGACTCTCGATTCGCCTTCTCGTTGGGGTGGTCCTGGTGTGGCTCGTTCTTCCGGGAGGCCCGGGAAGCTGGGGGAACGTGCCTTCCCAGGTTCAGGCCAAGATCTCTCCTGTCCTGCTGAACCAGATGGTGGATGGAGGAGTACACCCCTTCCTGGTCCATCTGCGAGAGCGGGCAGACCTGAGCGGCGCGGAGAACCTGACGACCAGGGAGGAGAAAGGGCGGTACGTCTTCGAGGCCCTGGTCGCCCACTCCCGCCGCACACAAGCCGACCTGCTGCGTTGGCTGGAGGATCGGCGCCTCGATCATCAGTCGTTCTACCTGGTCAACGCGATTCTGGTTCACGGAGACCCTTCGGTGGCGACCGAACTGGCGGCCCGACCTGAGGTCGCCCGCATCGAGGCCAATCCGATGGTGCAGGGACGGTCCCCGATTCTCCCCGAGGGGGGATCGGACCTGGCCCAGACCTCGCCTCCGCAGGGAGTCGAGCCGGGAATCGCCAGCATTCGCGCGCACGAGGTCTGGGCGGCGGGGGTCACCGGCCGGGGGATTGTCATTGGTGGGCAGGATACGGGGATCCAGTGGGACCATCCCGCTCTCCGACGTCAGTACCGGGGATGGAGTGAGCAGGGAGTCACCCACGACTACAACTGGCACGACAGCATCCGCACCGGAGGCGGCGTCTGTGGTCCACTGACCCGTGTACCCTGCGATGACGACAACCACGGCACCCACACCATGGGAACCGCGCTCGGTTGGGATGGACAGCTGAACCGGATCGGCGTCGCCCCGGACGCGCGATTCATCGGTTGTCGAAATATGGACCGTGGCAATGGAACCCCGGCGACCTACCTGGAGTGCTTTCAGTTCTTTCTCGCGCCCTATCCCTACGGGGCGCGTCCCGACCAGGGCGATCCGACCCGGGCCCCCCACATCACCATCAACTCCTGGAGCTGCCCCCCCTCGGAAGGCTGCTCCGCCCTGATCTTGCGCGAAGCGGTCGAGGCCCAGCGGGCGGCGGGAATCATGACGATCGTCTCCGCTGGCAATACGGGGCCTTCCTGCTCATCTGTCAGCGACCCGCCGGCGATCTATCAAGCGAGCTACACGATTGGAGCCGTCGATTTGAACGGACTGGTGGTGCGGTTCAGCAGCCGGGGACCAGTGACGGTCGATGGGAGTGGTCGGCGCAAACCCGATCTGATGGCGCCCGGCCTCTCGGTCCGCTCCGCGATCCGGAACAACGGCTACAGCTCGCTGAGCGGGACCTCGATGGCCTCCCCCCACGTCGTCGGGGCGGTCGCCCTTCTCTGGTCCGCCTTCCCGCAACTTCGCGGTCAGATCGTGCAGACGGAAAACCTCCTCAATCAGACGGCGGTCCCCACTCCGGTAGAGTCTGTCTGCGGGTCGACGGGGACCCCCAATACGGTGTATGGCGCGGGCCGGCTCGATGTCAAACGCGCCTATGATCAGATGGTCTCCAGGTTCTACGCGCTGGCGGGACAAGTGACCAATTGGCAATCCGATTCACGCCAGGGATGGGTCCAGTTTTCGCGGGTTTCTGGCCCCGGAGCGGTTCCGGAGCCAGTCAGAATCGAATCGAACGGCTTCTGGGGGCAGAGCGGATTTGAGATCGGCACCATCTATCGCGCCACTCCGATTCAGAGCCGTACCCTCTTCTCTCCTTCGTTTCGGGAGGCTGGCTCGCCTCAAACGGAGCTCAACTTCAGCCGTCGCGCCAGGGGGATTGTCGTGGAGAGTCCCCGGCCCGCCGCCGAGCGCGAGTCGCGTTCTTTCCCGGAGAAGACCCCCTGAGATGCGGACCCGGATTACCTTCTCGCCAAGTAGAGCGGCCGGGTACCTGCGGCGGGGAGAGCTGGTCGCCTTTCCGACCGAGACCGTCTACGGCCTCGGCGCCAATCTCTTCGATGGGGAGGCGATCCGGAAGATCTTTCTTGCCAAGGGGCGTCCCCACGACAACCCCTTGATCGCCCACATCGCCACGCTGGCGCAGATGGGGCAGGTTGCCGCTGCGATTCCTCCCCTGGCCAAACCCTTGATCGCGCGATTCTTTCCCGGCCCCTTGACCGTGCTCCTGCCACGACACGAGCGCGTTCCGCTGGAGGCGACCGCGGGGCTCCCCACGATTGGCGTGCGGATGCCCGATCATCGCCTCGCCCGTCGGTTCCTGCTCGCCTGCGGCACGCCTGTCGCTGCCCCCTCGGCCAATCTCTCAGGGCGGCCCAGTCCGACGACCTGGGAAGCCGTCCGATCAGACTTGGACGGGCGTATCGCGTGTATCCTGCGGGGGGAGCAGACCCGGGTCGGCCTGGAGTCGACGGTGGTCGACTGCACGGGGGAGCGGCTGATCCTGCTGCGGGCGGGCGCCGTCTCCTTCGAGGAGCTGGCGGCCTTTCTTCCCGAGGGAGGACTGATCGATGGGACAAGCGCCGCGTCCCACGATCCTGGAGGTTCGCCGAGAAGTCCCGGAATGAAGTACCGGCACTACTCCCCGCGAGCGGAGGTCATCGTCGTCGATCCGCATCTCCAGCGACAGGGGGACTGGTCGCCCGGTCAACGCGCCGCCTGGATCGGGCTGCGTGCTCCCGCCCATCCGGAACGGTTCCAGCGAGTCGCGCTCTGTCCAGACCCGGAGGCCTACGCCCATCGCCTCTTCGCCTTCTTCCGGCAGTGCGACGCGGAGGGCGTCACGCGAATCTACTGCCAGTCCGTCCCGCTCGAAGGATTGGGGCGGGCCGTCATGGATCGACTTCGCAAGGCCGCTTCCGGCTCTGGGACCCTTTCGGGAACGACACGAGAGGAAGATCGAGGCCGTCTCTCCAGCATGGATGCGTCCATGGATGCGTCTATGGATGCGTCTATGGACGCGTCAGCGGTTGAGCACCATCAGGCCGAGGAGCAGGGGCAGGTAGAGGACGGAGACCTTGAGGAGTCGGCGAGCGTGCTCTCGTGACATCACCAGCGCCGTCTGGACGCTCACTCCGAGATAGAGCAGCCCCAGCAATACCGCTCCCGCCAGGTAGAGGTTCCCTGAGAATTGATAGTAGGTCGGAAGAAGGCTGACCGGGAGCAGCAGCGCCGCATAGAAGACGATCTGCCGAGCGGTGGAGCGCCCCTCCGGTTCGACCACCGGGAGCATCCGTATCCCGGCTCGGGCGTAATCCTCGCGGTACATCGTCGCAATGGCGTGAAAATGCGGGAACTGCCAGAGGAAGAGGATGCCGAAGAGCACCAGCGCTTCCGGTCCCAGCGCGTTGCGTGCCGCGGTCCAGCCGAGCAGGGGGGGCAGGGCCCCCGGGATCGCCCCGATGAAGGTGCACCACGAAGTCCGGGTCTTGAGTGGCGTGTAGACGAAGAGGTAACTTCCCATCGCCACCAGGCCCCAACCAGCAGTCAGGGGGTTGATGAACCAGGCGAGGTAGCACTCCGCGATGACACTGATGATCACGCCAAAGGCGAGCGCGCGTCCGGGGGTGATCAGCCCGCGAGGCAGTGGCCGAATCTTCGTCCGGTTCATCAGGCCGTCGAGATCGCGCTCCCAGTACTGGTTGAGCGCTCCGATGCCGCTCGAGAGCAGCGCGATGCCCAACGCGACGAGGCCCACCTGCCCCCAATCGACCGGCGTCGCCGCCCCCACGCCGTAGCCAGCCAGCGCCGACAACGTCACCATCACGGTGATGCGAGGCTTGGTCAGGGAGAGGTAGGTGGAGAAGCCTCCCCGAGCTCGCGCTTCCTCCGCATTCTCCGTTGCGCCGTCCAGACTGTCGCTCGGTGCTCTCATACCCCCACCTCTCTTCGTTTCGCTGCGCTTCTTCTGGCTTTCCCGTCAGGCTCGTCATCCATCAGGAAAGAAACACCGATCATACCCGAAGGGATTTGGCTTCTTCAAACGAGGGGGGTTACCGGGAGGTCAGGATCTCATCGAGAAGAGGTTGCTGCACCTGGCCATCGGAGGCGATCGCACGCGCCGCCATGTCACATTTCTCCTGAATCGGATGGCCGGCGTGACCGCGCGTCCAGGTCCAGGTGATCTGATGGGCGCTCGCGGCACGATCGAGCCGCTCCCAGAAGGGCAGGTTGGTTTTGCGCCGGAAGAGGCCCTTCATCGTCTTGACGACATACTGGGAGTCGGTGACGATCTTGACGTGGCAGGCTTCCTTGAGGGCCTCCAAGCCGAGACACGCCGCGACGATCTCGGCTTGCTGATTGGTTCCGTTGCCGAGGTATTCGCCAAGAATGCGTCGATGGCTCCGGTATTCGAGAATGGCGACCGCCGCCGCCCGGCTTCCCCGGGTTCCATTGCCGAGGCTGCTTCCGTCGCAGACAATCGTGATCTGCTTCACCCGATCTCCTCCTCCTGCCATTGGGAGCGGCGTGCCCGGTACTTTTCCCGAAGAAAGAGCGCAAACTCCATCTCCGAGCGGACCGAACGAAGGGCGAGCCGCGTCTCGACGATGAGGGTGATACACGCGTAAAAGAGGACCAGCGTTCCGATGATCCCCAGCAGATTGGGAACCCAGAGGGGGATGATGCGGAAGGCGGCGTGGAGCCCAATGGTCACCGTGGCCCCGACGAAGAGGCTCAGCGAGAAGTAGAAGCTGGTCAGCGAGTTCTGGATCAGCTTGCTGCGTCGGGTCTGGATCGCCAACTGCCGATCGAATTCGAGGCTCCGCTCTTCCGGAAAATCGATCTCGTTCGAGGAGGAGAGGTGCTCGATCGACTGCACCAGGCTGCGCACACGATCGACGATCCGCGCCAGTCGCGTCGAGGTGGAGAAGATGAGCGTCGCACAGGCCGAGATGAGCACCACTGGCGTGATCATTACGCTCAGAACACTGACAGCATTGAGATTCTCTTGCATGCGGCACCGGAGGGGCTGATCCTCCTCGATCGTTTATTGGGCACGATCGCCTAACGGGTGGAGGAGAGTTGATCGATCGAGGCGGCAAGCGAGAAGTCCTTCTCGGTCAACCCTCGCTCGGAATGGGTCGTCAGGGTCAATCGTACCCGGTTCCACCCGTAGAGGAGAAAGTCTGGATGGTGGTCCACGGCCTCGGCCAGCGCCCCGACCTGGTTGACGAATGCGAGCGCCGCCTGAAAGTTCTCCAGGACCCATTCCCGCTCGATCTCATCGCCAATCCGCTCCCATCCGGGCAGTTTGGCCAGTCGGCTGGAGATCTCGTCGTTTGTCAGCCGCATCGATCCCTCTCCCACGTGACACGTCCTCTCTTACTTCTTACTCAGACCCTCGCCTCTTACTCTGTCCCTCACTCTTGACCCTTTCTCCCCTCGGCTTGAGGGGGGGCCAATCACAAATCGACATGGTGGGCGTCAAGCGGGGCGTCTGTCAAGCGGCAGCCCGGGCCTGACCGGGACCAATGCGGCAACCGTCCTACCGTCCTTGGTTAGCTTGCACAATGGGAGTTTTCTTGTATAGACTTGCGCATTATTGGATCAAGAAAGTGCCGCTACCGCTTTTGGGCCTGATCCCTCTCTCATCTGTGACGCCGGCGCTGCGTCACGCCGGAAGGTATCTCCCTTGGGAGGGTACCCGTTGGCTGATGGCAGAATGAAAGCATGATCTCAGAACGAAAAAAAGAGTCTGGCCGGCCGAGTGACACCGCGACCCTGCTCCGCGCCTATCGGACGATGTACCAATCGCGTCGACTGGATGACAAGGAACTTCTGCTCAAGAAGCAGAACCGTATCTTCTTTCAGATCAGCGGCGCTGGGCATGAGGCGATTCTGACCGCGGTTGGGATGCAGATGCGTCCGGGCTACGACTGGTTCTATGCCTACTACCGCGATCGGGCGCTGGCGCTGGAACTGGGACTGACCCCCACCGAGCAGCTGCTCAGCGCCGTCGCGGCGAAGGAGGATCGCCTCTCGCAAGGGCGGCAGATGCCTTCTCACTGGGGCTGTCCGCGGCTGCACATGGTCTCGCGATCGTCCTGCACGGGGATGCAGTTTCTGCAGGCGGTTGGGACGGCTGAGGCCGGCTATCGCTACTCGATGATCGAGGAGATCGCCGATCGGGCGGAGCGGTTTCGTGCGGATGAGGTCGTCTATGTCTCCGCCGGGGACGGCGCGACGAGCGAGGGAGAGTTCTGGGAGTCGCTCAACACCGCGACCAACCTGCAGCTGCCGGTCTTCTACCTGATCGAGGACAATGGCTACGCCATCTCGACGCCGGTCGAGGTCCAGACGGTCGGAGGCAGCATCTCGCATCTGCTGCGGGGCTTTCCGGGGCTCAAGGTGGTGGAGTGTGACGGGACAGACTTTCTGGAGAGTTACGCGGCGGTCGAGGAGTGCCTGCGCCACGTCCGCCAGGAGCGGGGACCGGCCTTGCTGCACGCCCACGTCATTCGCCCTTACTCCCATTCGCAATCGGACGATGAGGCGATGTATCGCCCCGAAGAGGAGCGGCAACAAGAGGCGGCCCGTGACCCGATCGTCAAGCTGGAGCGATCTCTCCTGGAGCAGGCCGGGGTCCAGCCGGAGGAGTTGGAGAAGGTCCGCCGCCAGGTCGACGCCGAGCTGGCCGAAGTGACCGACCGGGTGCTCCAGCTGCCCCAGCCGTCGAGGGATTCGGCGCTCGACTTCGTCTATTCGCCCGAGGTGGATCCGACCTCCGCCGTCTTCGATACCGAGGCGAGGCCCGAGTTCACCGGGAATGATCTGACGATGGTCGACTTGATCAATCGCTGCCTGCACGAGGAGATGGAGCGGAATCCCCGGATTGTCGTCCTCGGCGAAGACGTCGCCGATGTCAGCCGGGAGCAGTACCTGGAGAAGGTCAAAGGGAAGGGCGGGGTCTTCAAGGTGACGGCCAACCTGCAGCGCCGGTTTGGTTCCCACCGCGTCTTCAACACGCCGCTCGCCGAGGCCAACATCGTTGGGCGCTCGATGGGCATGGCGGTTCGAGGCTTGAAGCCGATCGCGGAGATCCAGTTCTTCGACTACATCTGGCCGGCCTACATGCAGATGCGCAACGAGATCGCCGTGCTTCGCTGGCGCTCGGCCAATAACTGGAAGTCGCCGATGGTGGTGCGAGTCCCGATTGGGGGCTACCTCAAGGGCGGCGCAATCTACCACAGCCAATCGGGTGCGTCGCTCTTCACGGCGATTCCCGGATGGCGAGTGGTCCTTCCCTCGTCCGCGCTGGACGCCTATGGACTGTTGCGGACGGCGATTCGTTGCGACGACCCCGTCCTCTTCCTCGAACACAAGCACCTCTACCGCCAGACCTACAACAAGAGTCCGCATCCAGGGGCCGAGTTCTCCATTCCCTTCGGCAAGGCGAAGGTAGTTCGGGAGGGGCGCGACCTGACGATCATTACCTACGGAGCGCTGGTCCAACGGTCGCTGGTCGCGGCGAACCAGGCGGCGGAGCAGGCCGGGCTCCAGGTGGAGGTGATCGATCTGCGGACCCTCAGCCCCTACGACTGGAGCGCGATCGAGCGGAGCGTCAGGAAGACGAGCCGCGCGATTGTCGCCTATGAGGATCCCCTCTCGTGGGGCTATGGGGCCGAGTTGGCGGCCCGCATCTCCTCCGAGCTGTTTGCCGATCTCGATGCGCCGGTGCGGCGGGTGGCCTCCCTCGACTGCTTTGTCGCCTATGCGCCAGAGGTCGAGGACGCGATTCTGCCACAGACAGAGGATCTCCTGCGGGCGATCCGCGAAGTCGCGGCCTACTGAGGCCGCAGGTTCGGAGGGCGGGGATGGGAGAGCCAGGCGAACGATCGGATTCCAATGAGAGGCCGGTGCTCCTCCGCGTCCACCTCGGGGAACGAAAAGGGGAGGGGAAGGCGGCGGTGGCCGAGGCGGAGCTGATCGCGGCCTACGGCTTGCGCGGAGATCGCCACGCCGGCCGGGATCCTCATCGCCAGGTCAGCCTCTTCGCCGAGGAGGTTCGTCAGGAGATGCTCGCCGAAGGGCTGCCGATGCCCGCCGAAAGCCTGAGCGCCAACCTCTTTACCGAACACCTCGCCCTCGATCGGCTGTCACCCGGGACACGCCTCCGGATTGGCACTGCCGAGCTGGAGATCACCGAGCCGCGTCAACCCTGCCGGTCGATCACCCGCATCGACCATCGGCTGCCCAGGCGGCTCTACGGTCGATGCGGCCAGATGGCCCGTGTCCTGCGGACTGGGTCGATCCGTCCGGGGGATCTGATCGAGGTCCTTCCCGCCGACCCCGCCGCTCCGCCACCCGAGACAGAGATCGTGAACCCGCTCCGGCAACCCTCCCTCTTCGACTGATCCCCCTCGCTCGTCCTCTCGTTCCCGTCTCGATCGTCAATCCGGCCGCAGAGGGCCCACCGGGATGGGGATACATCTGTCCCTGTCGAATGTCGGCTTATCTGTGACTCGGAGTTGATTTGGGGGGGAGCGCGCCGGCGTGCGGTTCCGAAGAATGGGGATGGTGGGAATCGAACCCACACTACCTTACGGTAACGGGTTTTTGAGACCCGCGCGTCTACCGGTTCCGCCACATCCCCGCGATGAACCGGAAGCACTATAACGGGCTGCTCCATCATGGTCAAGCCGTCTCTCCGCTCCACTAACGGAAGAGGAGGCCCGGGGCAGACTTGGCAACCTGGGGCTGCCTGGCGCACAATCAGCCCCGGCGAAGGGAGCGCCAACCGGATCAAGCTCGCTCCCCGATTCATCTCCAGACATTCTGCCCATTGAGAGGAGCATTGGATGAGACCCGTACTGACGCTGATTCTCTTCGTCGCGCTGACCGTCCCGGCGTTGCCCGGCCAATCGACGTGGGATCCCCGCACGGAGTACACCAAGGCGGAGTATCAGGTCCCGATGCGCGATGGCGTCAAACTCCACACGGTCGTCTACCGCCCCCGGGAGACGACGCTGCCGTACCCGATCATGCTCAGCCGGACTCCGTACAGCGCCGGGCCCTACGGGGAGGCGTTCCGCGCCTCGATCGGCCCTTCCCGCGCCATGGCCCGGGAAGGGTACTACTTCGTCTACCAGGATGTGCGCGGGCGCTGGATGTCCGAAGGGGAGTTCGTCAACGCCCGGCCTCACCGCCCAGGGAAGAAGGGCCTCGAGGTCGACGAGAGCACCGACACCTACGACACCATCGAATGGCTCTTGCGCAATCTGCCGAATCACAACGGTCGGGTCGGGATGTGGGGGATCTCCTATCCGGGCTTCTACGCCTCGATGGGCCTGATCGAGTCCCATCCGGCGCTCAAGGCGTCCTCCCCGCAGGCTCCCGTCGGGGACTGGTTCATCGGGGACGACTGGCATCACCACGGCGCCTTCTTTCTGATCGACTCCTTCAACTTTTTTGCGCGGATCGGCGTTCCGCGCCCGAAGCCGACCAGCGTGCCTCCCCCCGATTTTGATCACGGAACACCGGATGGCTATCAGTTCTTCCTCGATCTGGGGCCGCTGGCCAACGCCAATCGGCGCCACTTCAAGGGCGAGATCGCCTTCTGGAATGACCTGATGGCCCACGGGACCTACGATGACTTCTGGAAAGCCCGCCGGGTCATGCCTCACCTCAAAGGATTGAAGACCCCCACGCTGGTCGTCGCCGGCTGGTATGACGCCGAGGATCTCTACGGCACCCTCGAGACCTACCAGGCGATTGAGAAGCAGAACCCGGGCCTCTCCAATCGCCTGGTCATGGGGCCGTGGTGTCACGGCTGCTGGGCTCGTCCAAACTTCACCTCCCTCGGCAATATCGATTTTGGCTCGAACACGTCGCAGTGGTACCAGGAGCAGGTCGAGCTCCCCTTCTTCAACTTCTACCTCAAAGAC
>JBEIJP010000046.1:0-10620 GCA_040380245.1 Acidobacteriota bacterium
GAATGTCATTCTCACCGTTGATGTGGAGCTGAACATCCTGCGCGCTGAACTTGCCGCCATTGCGTTGGGCAAGCGTTGTCAGGTCGGTCGGAGCAACCTTGAGAGCTGCTTTGACGGGACCCGACCCCTTGCCGTCCATGCCGTGACAGCTCGCGCAATACTGAGTATAGAGCTTTCGGCCTCTCTCCAGTCGATCCTTCGTTTGACCGGAGGTCGCCCCCTGGAAGCCGACAAACACCACAAAGGTGAAGGCGGCGATCATCAACAACATCTTCGAAAACCTGTTGGACATAACTTCTCCTCTCGATGGCTGCATAGAGCAAGACTAGCGTGTTGTCGTAGCAATGAAAATTCGGACGACTTTCTATGCAGAAAAAGATACCAAATCTTGATCACTACGTGACAAATAGCACACGAAAAGGCGAAGAGCCTGCAAGGTTGACGGTTACTCGGATGCAAAAGAGCCCTAGGCGGCTTCCCGGGTTGGGGAGACATAGAGGGGATAGCGCCAGCGGGGCCCCTCGATCTCGATCGGCCGGTCAGGTTCCCAGCTGCCGGCGAGCGCCATATCGATCGCTTCGCGGAGGGTGGCTTCCAGTTCCGGCTCGACCTTCTCCCGCTGACAAGCCCGAAGGTGGCGTTTGAGGATCTCATCAACCACACTCTTCTTCTCGGGTGTCAGTTTATGGTATCGCTTGAGTTGGAATTCATCCCGGATCGTGACTTTCATATGTCCTCCCTCGACCATCTCGCTAGACCATCTCAATTGACCTCGCCCCTCTCTTCGGCAGGCACTCGCGAGCTCTGCGGCGGGGGCATTCGCCATTTCTTCCGGAGCAACCTCTGGCGGAAAGCTCACGGATCGACCGTCCTGTTCTTTGGTCCTGCGATCCCGGGGTGGGGATTGGGCCGAACATTCAGATCAAGACAATCTTCTAAACGATGGAATGGGGCAATTTGTTTAGATTTCTATTCGGTCGAGGCCCAATTCCCGGGGAGAAGACGGGATACTTGACAGGTCATCGCGAAATCCGGGACACTCCAGATTCTTTTGAAATGGCCGAAGGGTGAAAAAGGAGTCCAGATATGGGGAAGAAGCGAGCCAGAGTGGAGAAGGAGAAGACAAAAAAGGGACAGGAGAGCCCGAGCTCCGGCGCTATCGGCCGTCGGGGAGTGCTGGTCGGAGTAGGCACAGGGATCGGGCTCGCGCTGGTCGGTCTGGGAGGATATCGGGCGGGGTGGTTTGGGAGAGAAACGGACGAGGAGCCCCCGACCCGTGGAGCAGAGCGGAAGGCGCCGAAACCGCTCCCACCACTGGAGCTGGCCGCGACTCAGGCGGGGGCGATCCAGGCGGCGACAGAGATCGTCACCCACTACACGCGCGCCCTCGACAATGCGTCGGCGGGAATTCACGCGGTTCGGGCCATGGGGCGAACCTTTCGTCTGGAGGATGGAACACTCGCCATCGACACGCTCTGCAGCCGATACGGCCAGGTGAAAGTCATCGGAGAGAAGCGCTATGTCTATTTTCCACGCGAGCATGAGGTACACGACAACAGCTTTTTGAAGACGTTTCTGGAAGCCGGGGTGGGACCGGAGCATCAGATCCTCGCGGGCGGTCAACGCTTCACCTTGCGAGATCTGGGGGAGTCGGCCAAGGCCCTCTTCCGATTCGACCCGACCGATATTCGCCGCTTCGACCCGATTCTCCCCGAGGAGCACCTGCCGTGGGGACTGATCGCGTTCTCAATGCTGGTTCCCCCGACGGAGCCCCGTTGGACCAATGCCTATGGCGAGTCGATCGACCTCAATGAGGTGATCGACCAGGGGCTTGCCGATTTCGAGTCGGTCTGCCGGCTCCTGCTCACCCCGGAAACTCCAGCGGTGGGGGAGTCGGTCGCCTTTCGCTCCCGCATTACCCGCTACAGTTGCGGAGGGTTTCACTCGACCTACAGTTTCTTCTCGGCGTATCGCCATGGCTACCGGGGGAACAACCTGCAGGCCCGTCTCGAGGCTTTGGCGGACAACATCATCACCCGCCTGCAGCGGGATGCCGACGCGAACCGATTGGAGACAGAGGCCGCTCGCACCTCAGGTGAAAAATATCTCCGTCAAATGGGAACTGGACGGGATGGCAAGCGGAGGGGCGAGGGGCCCATCCCAACGAGCATGATCGATGTCTTAAGCATGATTAACGGAATTAAATTGACTGGGCACGCGCTTGAGACGCTCAACTATGTTCGACTGCACAACCTTCTCCCTCTCTCCTCTCTTCAATTGCGACGGATTGTGGCGGGTGAGGAAGCGCTCTACCGGGACCTGGTGCGCCTTCGTTCTTTCGACCTCGACGCCTACTACCGATGGGATCCGAAGTTTGTCAGTGACCTGGTCATCGCGGTGGCACACGCGTTGCGAGGGATCAAACTGCTCGGCCCAGACAATCCAGACCAGGTCGTCAATGAGAAATAATGGAAAATATGCTGAAGAAGCGGATCGATGGCGGGGGGCTGATGCAGGAGAGAGATTCAATGAGCAGACCAGAGGAGAGGCGGTGGGCGCCTTCCCTGCTTCTGATCGCCTGCCTGGTCGGGATTGTCGGCGGGGCAAGTTCAGTTTCAGCGCAGTCGGCAACCGTGCCAATGCCCATTCCCCAACAGTGCGGTTCACTGACGACGGGAACCGCGGATGACGCCATCACTCGCGATCTTGCCTCTTTGAATCTGCCCCAGCCGGAAGCAAAGGTGGAAGAGACGCTCCGGCGGCTCGCAGAGACGTGCGACAGCCGCGCGGTTGGGGTGATGATCTCCAGGCTCGGGGCAGCCTCGAAGGCGATTCGTCTGGCTGCCATCGCCGGACTGGGCCGGCTCGGTGGTTCAGAGTCAGCGGAAGCCCTGGTGAAACTCTTGTCCGATCCCACCGTTGAGATCCGTTTGGCACTGATTCCAGCCCTGGTGGCCTTTCATCATCAGGAAGTTCGGATGCAGGTCATGAACTCAATTGCACGGGGGAACCCAACGGAGATCGACACTCCTGAGAAGGCTCACGTGACAGGAGTCGCCATGCTTACTCTCAGCCAGCTGGTTGACACGTCCTATAACCGCAAAGCGATTCTCTTTCAATTTGACCTCGAGAAAGAGGGGATTCCCGCGATCCAGCCCACCGTGGCTTCTACGATGAGAGGCCTTGCCCACACACGCAATGGCGTTCGAGAGTTGATCGGGGTGCTGAAGAAGCACAACGCACCGATCATCCGACAGTGGGCAGCCAAATGGTTGGGGAAGCTGCGGGCGGAAGAGGCGCGAGAGGCATTGCAGATCACAGCGGCAAGTGACCCAAATCCCGGGGTCAAGGCGGCGGCAGAGGCCGCGATTCAAGAACTGGACCGACCTTCAGTCCCCTAGGGGACCCACTGGCTCGTCGCCCAGCATTACTGGACCAGATCCTCAAAATCCTCGATGCTCGGGAGCTCGGAGAGGTCGGAGAGGCCGAATTGCAGGAGGAATTTGCGGGCGGTTCCGTACATCATCGGACGACCGACCGTCTCCTTGCGCCCCTTGGTCTCGATAAGCCCTTTGTCGAGAAGGGTCTTAATGGCCGAGCTGGAGCTGACCCCGCGAATTTCGAGAATCTCCGGGACGGTGACCGGCTGCTTGTAGGCAATGACGGCGAGCGTTTCGAGTGCGGGAAGAGAGAGCCTGGCTGAGGGGCGGGAACGGTGGTAGCTGCGGATGAAGTCGTTGAATTGCGGGCGCGTCGAGAACCGCCAGCCCCCCGCGACGGGACGAAGCTCCAGTCCGCTTTCCCGGGCGTCATAGTCGGCGACCAGTTGGGCAATCGCCGCTTCAATCTGCTCTTCAGGGACCGTGGCCAGGACCTTGCCGATCTGCTTGAGGGTAATCGGCTCATCCGCGACAAAGATGAGGCATTCGATGACGGGAAGAAGCTCCTCCTGGCTGATGAGCAGTGTCTCCTGGTCCGTGCCGTCGGCCGGCGCATCTTCCGCAAGTTCGGCAGTCCCAGGATCGTCTGGGGAGGAATCGGCGTTCTCCGCGGCAAGTACCGCTGGAATGGTGGAGTCCTCTTGCAGCCCGGAGGGCTCCTCAGCGCCGGGAAAAGAGTCTGATGTCGGGCCCGCCTCGAAGGCCCCCTCGGCGGAAGGGTCTTGAGGGGGCAACGGGTCGGTCGTGGTCGTCTCTTCCCCGACAGGGGAGGCTGCGGTCAGATCGATCGGTTCGTCAGTCATAGCGGATCCGGGCCCTTTTCAAAGGTGGATGGCGGCTCTGGAAGGGGGAGGGTCTCGGGCTCCTTGCGTCGCGCATAGATCTCCCCGAAGAGCTCGCGTTGGATCAGGCGAATCTTCATCGCCTTGACCAGTTCGAGAAAGGCGAGAAAAGTGACGATCAGCTCCCGCTTCGAGCGGGTCCGTAGAAAGAGCTCCCGGACATTGATCTCTTCCTGCTCGGTCAGCATGGCTTCGATTTCAGCCAACTTCTCCGCCATGTTGATCTCATCGCGCTGAATCTCCATCTCGACGGCCGATTCGAGGCGCTGGAGAATCTCGCGAAAGACGCGGAGAAGATCGAAGACCGTCGCGGAGACCTCTGGGTTCTGCTGGTCCGATTCGAGCGCGCCGCGGGTGAAGCAGGCGGCCTCGACCTCCGCCTTGGAGTAGAGCATATTGGCGGCCGACTTGAACTTCTGGTACTCGAGGAGACGGGCAACCAGCTCGGCGCGGGGGTCCTCCAGCAGGCTCTCATCTGTCGCCAGGATGGAATCGGGTGGGGGAGGCGGGAGCAACATCTTCGATTTGATGTAGATCAGGGTCGAGGCCATGACGAGAAAGTCCCCGGCCACGGCGATATCGAGCTGCTCCATCAGCGAGAGGTATTCGAGATACTGTTCGGTGATCCGGGCGATCGGAATATTGGCAATGTCGAGCTCCTCCTTCTTGATCAAGAAGAGGAGCAGGTCGAGGGGGCCCTCGAAGCCCTCCAGCCGAACCCGGTAGTTGTCGCGGTTGGAATCTCCGGTGTCGACGGCTGATCCATCAAGGGTGGAATCCCGCGGGGAGAGGGAGGTCTGGTCTGCCAATTCGCCTTCCTTGCTTCGCTCTTGAGGTTGAGAGGGGGAGGTATCTATACCCAATTCAGGTGCAAGGCGCGTCGAACATCGGCCATAACACGGCCCGCCTCCTCACGCGCTCTCCGGGAACCTTCCATCAAAATATCCCGCACCTCGTCAGGGTGGGCACGATAGTACTGAAGGCGCTCAGTCATTGGCGCGAGGTAGGCGATCAAGGTTTCGGCAAGGGCCTTTTTGCGGTCGACGCAGCCGATCCGTGCCTCGCGACAGTCGAGATCGAAGCGATCGGCCTCGCTCGGTTCGAGAAAGAGCCGGTGCATCTGACAGACATCACAGTCTTCCGGATGGCCCGGATCTGAGCGGCGCAGGCGGGAACGGTCGGTGATCATCTGGCGCGTCTTGGCATAGAGCGCCTCGGGCGTGTCGGCGAACTCAATCGTGTTCTGGTAGCTCTTCGACATCTTTCGGCCGTCGATCCCGACCAGCTTTGGGGTGCGGGTCAGGAGTGCCTCCGGTTCAGGAAAGACGGGTCCATAGAAGTTGTTGAAGCGACGGACGATCTCGCGAGTCAGCTCGACGTGCGCGACCTGGTCCTGGCCGACTGGCACATAGTTGGCCCGGTACATGCAGATGTCTGCCGCCTGCAGAACTGGATAGCCGAGAAAGGCGTAGTTGCCAAGGTCCTTGTCGGCGATATTCTCCCGCTGCTCCTTGTAGGTTGGCACGCGCTCGAGCCATCCCAGCGGGGTCACCGCTGAGAAGTACATATGGAGTTCAGCGTGTTCCGGGACCAGGGATTGGAGAAAGATGACCGACTTTTGCGGATCGAGCCCGGCGGCCAGCCAGTCGGTGACCATGGCGAGACTGTTCTCGCGGATGTGGCTGGTGTCGGCATAGTCGGAGGTCAGGGCGTGCCAATCCGCCACAAAGAAGAAGCACTGGTAGCTGTCCTGAAGGGTGACCCAGTTCTTGAGGGCCCCCTCGTAATTTCCGAGGTGGAGCTTCCCGGTCGGGCGCATTCCGCTGACAATTCGCTTCTGTTCGCTCATGAGGATCGGTTCAATTGAGAATTTGGATGACAAGCGCAAAGATTGGCTGGACGAGGGCTCCAGTAAACCCAACATTGGTCAAGAGGATCAGGAGAATAAAACCCATCCAGGGGGGAATCTGCGAGTATAACTCCGCGAGGCTGTCCGGGAGGAGGTTGCGGACCACGTGATGTCCATCGAGCGGAGGGATCGGAATGAGATTGAAGACAGCGAGAACGATATTGAGGAAGATCCCGATCTCGATCATCGTTTCGATCGGCTGCAGCAGCCCCCCCATCATCCGAAAGGCCAGCGTAGAGGTCTGAAACAGCGCCTTATAGAGAAGGATGAAGAGAATGGCGAGCGCGACATTGCTCATTGGACCGGCCAGGGCAATCGCGATCTCTCCTAACCGACGTTCACGGAGGTTGAGGGGATTGAACGGGACCGGCTTGGCCCAGCCGAACATCCCGAAGCCGTATATCATCGAGATCAGGGGAAAGAGGATCGTCCCAAACGGATCGATGTGGGGAATTGGATTGAGCGTCACTCGGCCGAGATACCTGCCCGTCGAATCACCCGAGCGCTCAGCCGCCCAGGCGTGCGCGCATTCGTGCACCGTCAGTGAGAGCAGAAAGACCACAAAGGTGATGATGATTTTCCCAACATCCAAATCTTCCAAAGGTACCTCTTCGTATTTGCGGTGATCTCTTGCGAATGCACTGACAAAGGGTTCGCGCCCGAGTCCTTCCGTCCTGTCTCCTCGACCTTCAGTCTCGGGGGCCTCCGTCTCGGCGGCCTCCGTCGGGTTGAGTGCGTCACACTGACCGCGTCTGGCGGTGAAAGTCTGGATGCCAGCTCGATCCTTAACGAATAATCACAGTACCACGGGCTGAAAAGAGGTGTCAATTTTCGGTCTGCGGAGGAGCGATACCGGCAAGGGGCAGGACCAGATCCGCGGCGAGGCGCACTCAAAGAAAAGGAGGAAGGAGGGGAAAGGGGAGGGGGGAGAATTTATCCTCAGTCAAAGAGAGGCGGACTGCACGACGCACCAGTTCGCGAGAAGAGACGAGCGTCGCGCCGTGGGCGAGGGCGCGATCGTAGACCTCTCCCGTCAGATCATAGTGAGGAATCGATTTGCGATGCAGCCATTCTCGTCGCAGGCCGAGGACTCCGGCAAACTCGTGGAGTTCATCAAGCGAGGTGTCCGAGACGAGATGCCCGCACCGCTGGTGCCGAAATCGCCGGGGTCCCCGATCTCCATTGTGGAAAGAATCGAGCAAAATGGCCATCGTGTAAGGGGGATGCCGAAAGGGCCTGGCCCGAGACGGATTGCGAAATCAGTGCGGTCGGGATCCGAGGTCAGCCCTCTTCGGTCTCAGCGGAGGTGTCTCCGCGAAGAGGGTCGCGGGTGGACTGATCGCGCTTCCGTTTCTTCGAACCTGTCTTCTTTTTATTGCTCTTCCCACCCTTTTCAGGGAGGGGGGCTTCGCCAATCTTGGCCTGAATCTCTCCGAGAAAGGCGATGGTACGCTGGAGTTCCTTCTCGAAATGCTCCTCACTCAGCTTGCGCCGGGACTTCCGGACGACCTTCTGAACGCGGGCGAGAAGAGGTTTCTTTGGTTTCTCCTTGCGGGAGAGACTCTTTTCGGTTTTCGATGAGCCGCCACTCTTCTTCTTTTCCTGACCAGACGGGGTCACCGAATCAGGTGGCAGCTTGGCTTGTGACTTTGGCACGGCTCTCCCTTTCCTCTGGTCTCAAGCTGAAACAGCCTGAGCGGTCCTGCATGCAAGTGTCACGAAGATGGGGTAGTGTACGTCGAAGCATCGATCGAGGCAACCCGGAAGTTCCTCGCCTCCTGCTGATCCTCGACGCCGACACTGGACAGGTCCAGCGGAGACTGCCGGGCGTTGACCTGCCAGGGGTGGGCCCGTATCATCCATTTGCCGAGCCTGGAGTAGCCTATGCTGCGTGGGGAGGCGATCGCTGGTCCTGGCGGAAAGGAGTCTCGGGCGTTTCCGCTTGGTGGAGCCACCCGGATAACGTCGAACAAGAGAGAGGGGAGCGCGGATGAGCAGTGGACGAATCGAACTCTTCCAGGGGATGTTGGCGGCCGATCCATCCAACACGACGGTGCGCTACGGGCTGGCGAACGAGCTCTTCAAAGCAGCCCGATTCGAAGAAGCCATCGAGGAGTATGCCCGCTACCTGCGGGAAGCCGACGACCAGGGTGCGGGTTATGGAAAGCTCGCCCAGGCCCTGGAACATTGCCAGCGAACCGAAGAGGCCCGCGAGGCCTATCAGAGCGGGATCGAAGCGGCGACGCGCCACGGCCATCCCGGAATGGCCCAGGACTTCCGGCAGTCACTGGACGACCTCGCCTGACCCCCCGCCGATTACCACCAGCCGAGCCACTTCCACCAGGCCGGTCCGACTGTCGACCAGATGAGGAGGTTGGGGATGGAGGCGAGCAGCCCCATCTTCCACCATGTCTGTTGTGTGACATACCCGGCGCCAAAATAGACGGGCCCGGGAGTCGTACCGTAGTGGGTGAGCGAGGCCGAGAGGTTGGCAAAGTAGGCGAGGATCGCGACGGAGAGAAAAGGGGGAGCCCCCGCCGCGATGACAACGATCAGAAAGGGAATGTACATCGCCAGCGCGTGCGCGGTGATGCTGGCGAAGGCATAGTGGGCATAGAAGAAGACGAGGGCGAGAAGGGCCAGCGCCGGCGCCCAGCGCCATCCGGTCGTCCATCCTGAGGCAAACTCGGCGAAGCGACTGGTGAGCCCCGTCTCGCCGAGCGCTTCCGCCATCCGCACCATCCCCCCATACCAGATAAAGACATCCCACGCTTCGCGTTCCCGCATCAGGTCCTGCCAGTCGACGACGCCAAACAGGAGCAGCAGGGAGATTCCCAGCAGGGCGACGACGGCGTAGTCGATGCTGTGGAGACGGTTGGTGGTCGCCCAGAGAAGTCCGGTGAGGATGAAGGTGACGAGCATCGCCTTCTCCGCCAGACGGGTCGGCCCCATCCGGGCCAGTTCGCGAGCGGCGAAGGTCGCCGCGGCGGGGGTCTCCTTGATCTCTGGCGGGAAGAAGCGATAGACCAGCCAGCCCGTGACGAGGAGGGAGAGGATGCCGGGCACGATTCCGCCGAGCATCCAGGTGGTATAGTTGAGATCGATTCCCGTCTGTTGGCGGGCCAGTCGTTGGATGACGAGGTTGCCGGCCTGGCCCGTCAAGAGGGAGGCGCAGATGACGACCTCGCACTGGTAGACGAAGACCATCAGGAAGGCTCCCAACCGGTTGGCGCTGGGACCGGGGTGGGAGTCGTACTCTTCCGCCAGACTTCGGGTAATCGGGAAGGTGATGCCGCCGCAGCGGGCGCCATTGGATGGAATGACGGTCGCGAGGAGCGCGTCAGTGCCGACCAACGCGAAGCCAAGCCCGAGGGAGCGGCGACCAAACCAGCGAATGAAGTAGAGCGCAATGCGTCGCCCGAGCCCGGCCTTGATCACCCCGCGCGCCATGAAGAAGGCGGCGAGGACCAGCCAGACGACCGGGTCCGCGAACCCGGCGAGGAGCGACTTGAGCCGCAGCGCTTCCAGCGCTTTGGCGTCCACCGCGGTGGCCGCCAGGGCTGGGGGAACGGGCATCGAACGCGTGATGGCCAGCGCCGCAATCCCGAGCAGCACCATCGCCCCTCCCGGAACCGGCCGGAGAATCGAGCCAAGGATCGTCGCCATAAAGATAGCGAACAACCGCCAGGACGCAGGAGTGATCCCGTCCGGCACGGGCAAGGCAGCGATCCCGCCGCCGAGGCCCAGCACCAGCCCCCACTTCAGCAGCAGGATCCGTCGCGCTGCCACCGGGAACGCGCCTGGCCCTGTCTGGTCTGAATCATTGTGATCGGAATCCTTGTGACCCGAATCCAGGCGATCCGACTGCTCCATCCGCCACCTCCCTGGCCGCCTCCCGCTCCTTGAGACAGTTCACCGCGACAACCTCGCGGCACCGCTGCCTCTCGATGCCTCGCGGATACTAAACAATCTCTCCCTGGGATACCAGCTTGCGCACTGCCTGGGCAGAGATATCTCCGTGTCAAATCGACGCAAAGTCTGTGGAAAGACGCATGAAAAGAAGAATCGATTCGTTCTCTGAACTATAATGCGGTGGATTGCTCGGAACCGAGCAATGATCTGACGGTCTTGTCGAAAGACACGACTGGAGAGGCAGAAGGCGGGAAGGAGGGCCAATGGGAAGAGAACAAGAGCGGAGTGGCGAGAAGGTTTCCCGGCTGCGGAAGAGAGAATCGACGGCGAGTTCAGGCCACGCCAGTCCTCGCCCAACCCGGTCGAGGTATCGCTCGCTCTTCGTCGGGCTGCTCGGGTTGTCGCTGCTGGGAGCGGTCTCGATGACGCCTGCCCTGGGCCAGCCAAGAAGCGGTGGGCAGAAGCCACTGGAGGTCAAGAACGACCCGACGATGATCGGCAAGCGCGACATCAACAA
>JBEIJP010000047.1:0-10490 GCA_040380245.1 Acidobacteriota bacterium
CACCCGCGTGGAATTGAGCGTGCTACTCCGTTTCTCGCTCCCGTTGTGTGATCTTTAATCCGGTTGGAATTCGTCGCCCTTCCTCGAAGCTGGTGAATACAACTGGAATAACCAATCAACTCGAAGGAAAAGACAAGGAAAAAGGAGCAGGGGCAACCAACTTTAGCAACTTTAGCAACTTTAGCGGCCAATGGCCACCGGACAGGCCAGGCGACAGCAGGTGGGTCCAGGCCAACCTTTGCAAGAAAGCCGTTCCAAGGCGAGCCGTTCCAGAGAGGCGATTGGGCTCAAGTGGTGCCACTGAGGGGGCGGCCGGCAGACTAAACTCTTTTCGCCCAGACCATTCTATTTGGACCGTAAACGATACGGGCGGTCGGAGGCAGCGAACTCCCCGGGCAATAACAACATAGGATCCAGCAATCACATAGGATCCAGCAATCACAAAGATGAATACAATACACGCATCCCGAGAGATTCGACAGATCGAGACACGCGATATCTGACAAAAAGCTTGTACCATAACCGGCAGGTATTGTACAGAATCGGTTCAGGTATGGCTCTGCCCCCAGCCATTCCCGGACGCAAAGGGTCTGCGGTAAGAGGGGGGGGCGGCGGCTTGCGTCCGACCCGAGCCATCGTTTAGCCTCAGATAGTGATTGAATCAAAATGCTCTGATGCTTTCAGAGAGTCTGAGGGTTTGTCCCAGGCACCAGGCGAGGCGCCAGGTCGGAATGCTGGATGGGAATCGCGTGGGTCCCCTCAAAAAATGATCCGGGAGGTTGAACGTGTCAGCTCGCATCGGGACGACGGGCAGATTGGCTCGCGGATTGGTGATCGGCTTGTTGGTGCTGTTGGTCAACAGCTCGTGGATCCTTGCCTTGGATGATCCGTCAATCGGATATCTGGTCGGACTCGCAGTCCATTTTGGACTGGGGCTGTTGTTGACAGCCCTCTTTCTAATCTACCTGCGGCGCGAGTGGGCTCGGTGGACAGCACTTGGCCGAGGGAGCGCGGTGGTGCTGCTGCTGAGCGCTGGATTGGGGATCTTCCTGCTCTTCTTCGGGGCGAGTCGGCCCTGGATGGGGTTTGGGGCGCCCATTCGCTGGGCGGGTCCAGCGCATGCCATTCTCGGAGGATTGGGGGTGGTGTTCCTTGCAGCCTGGATGGCCGGGCGGCTACCCCATTGGTCGATGGCGATGCGCGTGACGGCGGTGGTGGCGCTCCTGGCGATCTCATTTCCCCTCGTCTACCGGTCGGCCGGGAGTGCGGAGCGGGCCACGCGTGCCAGGATCGTCAATCCGACCACACCTCCCCTGACGATGGAGGGGGAGGGACAAGGGCCGAGCGGGCCCTTCTTTCCCTCGTCGGCAACGACCAACACCGGGGGAAAGATCCCATCCAATTTCTTTTTGACGTCGGAGAGCTGTGCCCGGTGCCATCAGGAGATCTACGACCAGTGGAACAGCTCGGCGCATCACTTTGCCTCGTTCAATAACCAGTGGTACCGCAAATCGATCGAGTACATGCAGGACACGATCGGAACGCAGCCCTCGAAATGGTGTGCGGGGTGCCATGACCATGCGCTCCTCTTCAGCGGCGGGTTCGAGAAACCGGTGCGGGAGCAGATCCAGACGCCGGAGGCACAGGCGGGGCTCGGCTGCGCTTCGTGCCATTCGGTCGTGCACGTACGCAGTTCGATGGGGCAGGCGGATTTCGAGATCGAGTATCCCCCCCTCCACGACTTAGCCGTCAGCGAGAACCCCTTCCTGCAGTGGGGCCACGACATGTTGACCTACGTCAAGCCCGAGTTGCACGCCAAGACGTTCATCAAGCCCTTTATGCGCGAGAATACGGCCGAGTACTGCGCGTCCTGCCACAAGGTGCATCTCGACAAACCGGTCAACAACTACCGTTGGTTCCGAGGGTTCAACGATTACGACAACTGGCAGGCGTCAGGGGTTTCCGGCCAGGGAGCGCGTGCCTTTTACTACCCGGACAAGCCGAAGAAGTGCGCCGATTGTCATATGCCGATGGTGCCGTCCCGCGACCCGGCGGCGAAGAATGGAAAGGTCAAATCGCATCGGTTCCCCGGAGCCAACACCGCCCTGCCCTTCGTCAACGGGGACGAGGAGCAGTTGAAGTTGACGACAAACTTTCTGCGGGATGGGCAGATCTCGATCGACATTTTCGGAATGACTGAAGGGAAGACCGCCCCGATCCGTGAACTGCGAGGAGCGGGGGGAGACGAGGGGCCGCGGGTTGCGTCGAGCTTCGGGATCGGGGAAGAGTCGATGCAGTTCGGGGCGGGACAGGTCTTCCTGACCGAGCCGGCGGAAGTGATTGGGCCGCTCGATCGGGTCAAGGATGCGACGGTCCGGCGTGGCGACGAGATGCGGCTGGAAGTGGTGGTTCGGACGCGGAAGGTCGGCCACTTCTTCCCCGGGGGGACGGTCGACGGTTTCGATGTCTGGGTTGAGCTGCAAGCGGTTGATGAAACCGGTCGGATCCTCTTCTGGAGCGGGAAGACGGAGGATGACGAAACCGGGCGCCGGGGGCCGGTCGAGAAGGGGGCCCATTTCTACAGGTCGCTGATGCTCGATGAGCACGGGAACCCGATCAACAAGCGCAACGCCTGGGCGGCGCGGTCGACGGCCTACGTGCGACTGATCCCACCGGGCGCAGCCGACACCATCCACTATCGGTTGAAGATTCCGTCCGACAGTGGAGATCGAATCACGCTGCGGGCGAAGGTCAACTACCGAAAATTCGCCTGGTGGAATACCCAATGGTCGTATGGCGGAGTGCGGGATCCACAGCAAGCGGCCTATTCGGTGGCGCCGGGACACGATGACGGCAAGTGGGTCTTCACGGGAGACACCTCGACCGTCTCGGGAAAGATGAAGGAGATCCCCGATCTGCCGATCGTGGTCATGGCGGAGTCGAGCGTCGCGCTCGATGTGATCGATCGTGGGAAGAAGTTGCCGACGATGGCCCCGGTTCTGACGAAAGAGGTCCGGGAACGGTGGAACGATTACGGGATTGGACTGCTCCTGCAGGGGGACATCAAGGGGGCGGAAGCGGCCTTTCTTAAAGTGACGCGGATGGATCCGGGATACGCCGATGGGTGGGTCAATGTCGCCCGGGCGCGAATTCAGGAGGGCAACCTGGCGGGGGCAAGCGAAGTGCTTCGGGAAGCGCTGCGCCTGGCGCCGGATCTGGCCAAGGCCCATTTCTTCACCGGAGTGACGCTGAAGGGGGAGGGTCGCTACGACGAAGCGCTGCGCCATCTGAAGAGGGCCTCAGACCAGTATCCACGGGATCGGGTCGTCCTCAACACGATCGGGCGGATCCACTTCCTGAAGCGGTCGTATCGGGAAGCGGTCTCGGCGTTCGAGCGGGTGCTGCGAATCGATCCGGAAGACCTGACGGCGCACTACAACCTAATGCTCTGTTATCAGGGGCTGGGAGATCAGACGTCGGCAGCGCGGGAGCGGACACTCTATCAACGATTCAAAGCGGATGAATCGTCACAGGCGATCACGGGGCCTTACCGCCGGCTGCACCCGGAGGACAACAACGAGCGTCAACAGATCCACGAGCACCGTTCGGTCCCGCTGGCGCCAGCCTCCTCATTGGCGACCGGCAACAGACGGAGGGGTGGCAAGCTGATCGCCAAAGGGAACGCGGGAGAGTGAGACCGAACCGCCAAGGGAGGAGGCCCTGATGGGGAGATGCAACGGGGGGAATACCGGGCAAGGAGGAGGGTCTTCCCGCTGGAAAAAGGTGGGGTACCCCATCCTGGCCGGGCTGCTCCTGCTGGTGGGCGGGTGCCGAGAGTCCTCTGCACCCAAAAAATCGGAGCGGCCGGCCGATGCGGTGGCGCAAGGGTCGGAGGCGTCCTCTTCAGAAGGCGAGGGCCAGGGAGAGTCGGCGATCGCAGGCGCCCTGGATCCCGCGCTACCACCCTACCCGGAGAAGCCGACGCCAACGGTCTTCACCGATGTGACCCGTTCGGCAGGAATCCGGTTCCGTCACCATAATGGAGCGTTTGGTCGTAAGTACATGCCGGAGACGACTGGATCCGGCGCTGCCTTCCTCGATTACGACAACGACGGGTGGCAGGACATCCTGCTGATCAACGCGACGGACTTCGCCGGAGCACCGCGGCCTCGCCGGTCGAGTCTTGCCCTCTACCACAACGAGCGGGACGGAACGTTCAAGAACGTGACGGTGGCGGCGGGGCTCACCCGGCCACTATTTGGGATGGGGGTGGCGGTCGGCGACTACGACAACGATGGAAGAGACGACATCTTCGTCACCGCCCTCGGAGAGAGCCGGCTCTACCGCAACCTGGGAACCGGGCGCTTCAGCGATGTCACGGCACAGGTGGGAATGGGCGGGCGGGCAGCCTTCTCGACCAGTGCCGCCTGGCTCGATTACGACCGCGACGGGAAGCTCGACCTCTTCGTCGGCAACTATGTCGACTGGTCGATCGAGAAGGATCTCTTCTGCACGCTCGATGGCGTCAATAAGAGTTACTGCACGCCCGAGAGCTATGGGGGGCAGCGTGCCTGGCTCTACCGGAACGTTGGGGGAAGGTTTGTCGAGGTGGGGGAGGCGGCCGGAATTGCCGATCCAACCAGCAAATCCCTCGGCGTGTCCACTCCGGATTATGACCTCGACGGCTGGGTCGACCTGTTTGTCGCCAACGACACCCAACCCAATAAGCTCTACCGCAACAACGGAAATGGAACTTTTACCGAGGTCGCGACCACGGCCGGAGTCGCCTTCAGTGAAGAGGGACGAGCCCGGGCCGGGATGGGGGTCGATTTCGCCGACTACGATGGGACGGGCTATCCGGGCCTGGCGATCGGGAACTTCTCCAACGAGATGCTCGGCCTGTACCACAACGAGGGCAAGTCAGGGCTCTTCATCGACGAGGCGCCGACCTCTTCGATCGGGCAGGCGACCTTGCTGACATTGACCTTCGGACTCTTCTTCTTCGATTACGATCTCGATGGACGACCGGATCTCTTCCTGGCGAATGGGCACGTGGCCGACGACATCCAGAAGGTACAGCCCAAGATTCAGTACGCACAGGCGCCGCAACTCTTCCGCAACGAGGGACGGAAGCGCTTTCGCGAAGTGACCGCTCAGGTCGGAGCTCCATTTCAGCGGCCGGTGGTGGGTCGTGGCGCGGCGTATGGCGACTATGACAACGACGGGGACCTCGACATTCTGCTGACCACCAATGGCGGGCCCGCCTACCTTTTCCGCAACGAGGGGGGCAACCAGAATCGCTGGCTGCGGATCCGGACGATTGGAGTGAACTCCAACACCAATGGGATTGGAGCCAAGGTCACCGTGACGAGGGCCGATGGGGTGAAGAGCTGGCAGATGGTGCACAGCGGGTCGAGCTACTGCTCCCAGAGCGAGCTGCCCCTGACCTTTGGGCTGGGAAGAAACGACCGCGCCAATCGAGTGGAGGTTCGCTGGCCCTCTGGCAAGGTCGAGTCGATACGCGACCTTCGCGCCAACCAGCTGTATACGATCCGGGAAGGGTCGGGAATCGTCCCCGCGCAATCGGCCCAGGGAGAAGAGCGGTGACAAGCGACCATGGCCTATGATCTGGTGATTCGCGGGGGCTGGGTGGTCGACGGGACCGGACAGCCGGCCTATCTGGCCGATGTCGGCGTCAGCGGCGAGCGAATTGCCGCGGTCGGATCGCTGGGGCGGGAACCTGCCGGCGAGACGATCGACGCAACCGGGCAGACGCTCCTGCCCGGACTGATCGATCCCCACTCTCACGCAGACCTGATCGTCCCCCTCCCGCCCCCGCGTCAAGCCGAATTGCTGCGGGGAAAACTGAGCCAAGGCATCACGACCCTCCTCATCGGCAATTGCGGGTTGGGCTGTGCGCCGGTCGGTTCCGAAAAGGGTGGGCCGGCGGGGGAAGACGGGGAGTCCCTCCTGCGAGCCCTGCACGGTTGGATGACGCCCGAGGCCGTGCCCTGGCCCTGGCGAACAACGGGACAGTATCTCACCCACCTTGAAGAGAATGGCACGGTCGTCAATGTCGGGACGCTGGCGCCACATGGGCCGATCCGAATGGCCACGATGGGGCTGGCGCGGCGGGAGCCGACGGGACGTGAGCTGGACGCGATGCGGCGGCGGCTCGAGGCGTCGCTTGAGGCAGGCGCGCTTGGGCTGTCGAGTGGACTGATCTACCCGCCGGGGCTCTACAGTCGCCCCGCCGAGCTGACGGAGCTGGCCCGAATCGTAGCCCGATGGGATGGCGTCTACACGAGCCACATCCGCGGCTCGAGCGAAACGTTGCTGCCGGCGGTCAGAGAGCTGCTCACCGTCGGCCGCACGAGTGGCGTTCGGGTGCATCACTCCCACAACGAGGCGGTCGGTCGCGACCATTGGTCGAAGATCGAACAGGTACTCAAGCTGGAAGAGCGGGCGGAGGCGGAGGGGATCCGGATCAGTTACGACATGTTCCCGTACACGGCCGCGGCGACGATGATGACGGCGATCTATCCACCCTGGGCGCTCGAAGGTGGATTTCCGAAGTTGCGCGAGCGCTTGCTCGATCCGAACCTGCGGGAGCGAATGGCGCAGGAGGTCGAGGGGTTCCGGCCACGCTGGCCTCCGTGGGGGCCGCGCGGCTGGCCGCACAACCTGGTGCGAGCGACGAGTTGGGACGCCATCACCATCGGATCGGTGACGCGGACAGCCCATCGACAGTACGTCAATCGAACACTGACCGAGCTGGGGCAATTGACGGGCAAGCACCCGTTTGACGCGATCTCGGACCTCCTCCTGGCGGAGGAAGGGCAGGTCTCGATGCTGCTCTTCGAGATCTCCGGCGAGGAGAGGGAGTCCGGATATCTGCAAAAGCTCGCGACCCATCGGCTGGCCTGTTTCTGCACCGACGCGGAGGAGATGGGGCGGGGTGCGCCTCATCCGGCGGCCTATGGCGCGCTGCCGCGGATCCTCTCTCGATTTGTCGGCCCCCCTCCCCTGCTCTCGTTCGAGGAGGCGATCCACCGAATGACGCTGCGTCCGGCGCGCCTCTTTGGCTTGCGAGACCGGGGGGTGATCCGCCCGGGGGCCTTCGCCGACCTGGCCCTTTGCCAGCGGGAGGAGCTGCGGGATCGGGCGACGTGGCGATCGCCAAGACGTCAGGCCAGTGGAATCTCGCTCCTGCTGATCAACGGGGGCGTCGCGTGGCGCGGCGGAAAGGTCGAAGCGGTTCGGGGCCAGGTCATCCGCCGCGATCGATCCTGAGACCGGGCCCACAGACCAGTAGAAATCCAGCCCAAGGAGCATCGTCGATATGAAGAGACCGGACACAATCGGACCGACCAGTCAGGAGAACAGGCTACGATACTGGCAGAGATGGGGGATCGGGTTAGTCATTGCCACCCTGCTGGTCGGCGGCGCCGCACAGGCGCGGGCACAGGGCCGACTGACCAGCCCGCTGGAGGAGTTTGGGTTCTCGATTGGGGACGATTACCAACTGGTCAACTACACGCGCTATGAGGCCTACCTGAGGAAGCTCGACCGGCAATCGGACCGCCTCTCGATCGTCGAAATGGGGCGCTCGGCCGAGGGGAGAACGATGTGGCTGGCCATCGTCACCTCGCCGCGCAACCAGGGGAAACTTCCCCGATACCGGGAGATCGCGCGGCGGTTGGCCCTCGCGGAGGGGGTCTCGGAGAACGAGGCCCGGGCGATGGCCCGCGAGGGAAAAGCAGTTGTCTGGATCGACGGCGGCCTGCACGCCAACGAGACGCTCGGCGCTCAGCAGCTGATCGAACTGCTCTGGCAGATGGTCAGTCGGTCGGATGAGGAGACGCTGCGGATCCTCGATGAGGTGGTGATGCTCGGGTGCCTCGTCAACCCGGATGGGATGGAACTGGTCTCCGACTGGTACATGCGCGAGCCGGATGTGACCAAGCGGAGCTATGCCAATCTCCCCCGCCTCTACCAGAAATACGTGGGACACGACAACAACCGGGACTTCTACCTCGCGGCACAGCCCGAGTCCGAGGCGATCAACCGTGTCTTCTATCACGAGTGGTTTCCGCAGATCGTCTACAACCACCACCAGACGGGGCCCTCGGGAACGGTCCTCTTCGCGCCGCCCTTCCGGGATCCATTCAACTACCGGTATGACCCTTTGGTGGTGACGGGGCTGGATCTGGTCGGAGCCGCGATGCACCATCGGTTTGTCGCGGAAGGCAAACCGGGGGCGACCATGCGGACCGGGGCAGGCTATTCGACCTGGTGGAATGGGGGACTGCGGACCACTGTCTACTTCCACAATATGATCGGTCTGTTGACGGAGACGATCGGCCATCCCACCCCGATGGAGATCCCGTTCGTTCCTTCCCGGTATCTTCCACAAGGCAACCTGCCGGCGCCGATCGCCCCGCAAAAATGGCATTTTCGACAGTCGATCGAGTACTCATTGACGGCCAACCGGGCGGTCCTGGACGTCGCGGCGAAGCACCGCGAGGACTTTCTCCTCAACATCTACCGGATGGGGCGCAACGCGATCGAGCGAGGGAGCCGCGACCACTGGACCCCGCAGCCGCGCCGGCTGGCAGAAGTGCAGGCGGCCATCGACCAGGATCGACGGGGGCGGGGAGAGTCCACGGGGGGAGACTCTTTTTCGCTTGGCGGATTCGCACGGAGCGCGCCGACGCGCTACTACGAGATGCTCCACCGACCGGAGTGGCGGGATCCACGCGGCTACATCCTGCCATCGAACCAGCCCGACTTCTCGACCGCGACCCGTTTCGTCAACGCGTTGATCAAAGCGGGCGTGACGGTGCATCGGGCGACGGCGGCCTTTTCGGTCGGAGAGAAGCAGTACCCAGCGGGCTCGTATGTCGTCAAAACGGCTCAAGCTTTCCGGGCGCACGTCCTCGACATGTTCGAGCCGCAGGACCATCCCAACGACTTTCAATCGCCGGGTGGGCCCCCGATACCTCCGTACGACAATGCCGGGTGGACCCTGGCGCTGCAGATGGGGGTCGTCTTCGATCGGCACCTCGAGGGATTCGACGGTCCCTTTGAGAAGATTGTCGGAAAGGCCCGGCTCGCGCCCTTCCGCTTCCAGGTTCCCAGCGGCACCGTCGGCTTTCTGATTCGGCACGAGATCAAGGACGCGGCGATCGCCACCAATCGACTCCTCGCGGCGGGGGATGAGGTCCACTGGCTGCGCGAGCGATGGGACATTGGCGGAAGCGCATTCCCCAAGGGGACGATCTATGTCACAGCCCGGTCTGGAACGGCGGATCGCCTGACGGCGATCGCGGCGGAACTGGGCCTTCCCGTGGAGCCGGTGGCCAGTGCGCCTCCAGAACTGGGCGACCGGTTGCGCCCCGTCCGCGTCGGACTCTGGGATAGATACGGGGGATCGATGCCGTCGGGCTGGACCCGCTGGATTCTCGAGCAGTTCGAATTCCCCTTCAGCGTCGTCTACCCATCGAGGCTGGACGCCGGCAATTTGCGGGAACAGTTCGATGTGCTGGTCTTTGTATCAGGAGCGATTCCGTCCCGGGATACGGCCGGGGAGAGTACTCCTCCGCCAGAGACGATTCCGGCGGAGTACCAGGAACGACTCGGCAACTTGACGATCGCGCGGACTGTCCCGCAGCTCAAGGCCTTTCTGGAAGCGGGGGGAACGATCCTGACGATCGGGAGCTCGACCTCCCTGGCGACCCACCTCGGGCTTCCCATCGCCAATCCGCTGGTCGAGCACCTGGCCAATGGAACCAGCCGTCCCCTCCCCCGAGAAAAGTACTACCTACCGGGTTCGCTCCTCGAAGGGGTCGTCGACACGGAACACCCTCTGGGGTACGGGATCGACCAGACGGCCCACTTCGTCTTTGACAACAGCCCGGTCTTTCAGCTACTGCCTGAGGCGGCTCGGATGGGGATTCAACCTATCGCCTGGTTTGGGAACCAGCGGGTGCTCCGCAGCGGCTGGGCCTGGGGAGAACACTATTTGGCTGGCCAGATCGCCATTGCCGAAGCGCCCGTCGGGAAGGGGCGGCTGCTGCTGTTCGGTCCGGAGATCGCGTTCCGCGCCCAACCTCACGGAACGTTTGGGTTTCTCTTCAATGGGATCTTCCTGGGGGGCATCTCCCGCTGAAAAGGGGGGATGTTTTTCAGATTTTTATCGTGGTATAGGAGAATAGGATGGATAGGACCTATAGGAACTATAGGTCGGATAGGATCTATGGGTCCTGTGGGTCCTATGGGTCCTATGGGTCCTATGGGTCCTATCGGTCCTATCCGTCCTATCCGTCCTATCCGTCCTATCCGTCCTATGGGTCCTATCCGTCCTATCGGTCCTATGGGTCCTATTCGTCCTATGGGTCCTATGGGTCCTATGGGTCCTATCGGTCCTATCGGTCCTATCGGTCCTATCGGTCCTATCGGTCCTATCGGTCTACGAAAGTGGGGCAAGC
>JBEIJP010000048.1:0-10478 GCA_040380245.1 Acidobacteriota bacterium
GACCCGAAACGCCGTGGAGAAGGAGCGCCTCCAACGGAAAATGTCTCCCCCCCGTTCCCGCTGACCTCGCCGCTTTCGACCTGATCTCTCCTCGGCCCGCCCCTGTGCCGGTTTTTTCAAGCCGGCGACACGGTCCGCTCACGGGTCCATCCGCCCATCTCTCCATCGGGCCATCGGGCCATCGGGCCATCGGGTTCCCACCACCGTTAATTAAAAACGGGAAACAATCCCTTTTGTTGGGACAGGGTTCGCCGGCGTTGGTATACTGTTTGCGTCACAAAATACATCTTGACGCACGAGAGTGGCCAAGTTTCTCAAGCGGCGGGGAGTCCAACGTCGAGACCCCCTGGCAAGGTTGTCAGGGCGGGCGCTGAGCCTGGAGTGGAACCTCCCCGGGGGAATGATTGGGCTGCGGGGCGCGAATGGCGCCAATGGAGAGGAGTCCAGGGATGAGAAGGAATGACTGGACACGGATTTTTGGTTGGATCATCCTGCTGCTGGTCGTCAGCGCCACCTGGGCGGATCATCTGCCCATTCGCGGAGAAGAGGCCCACCAACCGCCGACGGGTGAGTCTGGAGGCGCCCCCGCTGCGGAGAGGGGGACGGGCGGGGAGGCACGCGCGAGCGCCCTTCGCGCCTATGCCAACCTCCCCCTGCGCTTCGAAGAGAACCGCGGCCAATTGGGGGATGATGCGCGGGAGGTGGGTTATTTTGCGCGCGCCGGGGGCTACGATCTCTTCCTGACGCCGACCGGTCTGGTGCTCCATTTCCCGACCCAGCGGGGAGAGCGAAGGGCAGGGCAGGGGGCACAAACCGGCGTCGAGCCGGTGCTGCGGATGGCGTTTCGCGGCGGGCAGGGAGGGGCCCTTCGTGGGGAGGAGCGACTCCCCGGCGAGAGCCACTATCTGATCGGCAGCGACCCTGCGGCGTGGCGACGAGAGATCCCCGCCTACCGACGCGTCCGTGCGTCCGCGGTCTACCCGGGAATCGACGTCCTCTATTACGGTCTCGAGGGGAGCGGAAAAGACCTGGAGTACGATCTGGTCGTTGCGCCCGGGGCGGAACCCTCGTCGATTCGGATCGCTTTTTCAGGTGGAGGCCGGCTGACCATCGATCCGGATGGGGCGATCAGCCTCCCACTCGACGGCCGCTCGATCCGGTTCAGCCCACCCCACGCCTACCAGGAGACCCGCCCTGCCACTGGAGCCGCCGGGGCAGGGAAGCAAACGGTTCCCTGCCGCTTCCGGCGGCTCGGGCCCGACGAAGTGGGTTTCGAGGTGGGGACGTATGATCCCACCCGGCCTCTGGTCATCGACCCCGTCCTGGAATATGCCACTTTTCTGGGAGGCGGGGGGAGAGAGGCGATCCTTGATCTGGCGCTCGACGCGTTTGGCGGAACCTACCTGACCGGTTGGACCACCTCCCCGGACTTTCCGATCGGACCGACCGGTTCGAGATCGGGTGACCGCGCCCCCGTGGCGGAGAGCGGGGCGGTCTTCGTCGCCAAGCTCGATCCGACCGGAACGTCCCTTGTCTACTCCACCTACCTTGGAATTCTGGGAAGTCGTGGCGTCAGTCTGGCGGTCGATCTCCTCGGTTCGGCCTATGTCGCGGGAAATACGCGCGACGAGCGATTCCCGACGACTCCCGGCGCCTACCAGGTCCGCCCGCAGGGTCCTCCCGAGTGGCCCTTTGTCCTGAAGCTCGATTTTCGGGGAACCGACCTCCTCTACTCCACTTTTCTCACCGGCGTCGAAGGGGCTCAAGTGTCAGGAATTGCCGCTGATCGATTCGGGTCAGCTTACGTGACCGGGCTGGCCCGGGCGGGATTTCCGACCACGTCCGGGGCGGTTCAACCGGAGTACCGGGGCGGGCTTGGCGACGCGTTCGTCGCTCAGCTCGACGCGCAGGGGAGTCGGCTGATCTACTCGACCTACCTTGGCGGGGCTGACCTGGATCAGGGGCGGGCGATTACGGTCGACCCTGCTGGCAATGCCTATGTCACCGGCACGACTATGCGATCGGTTGTCTTTTCGATGGGGCAGGAGGGGGTTGCCGAGCCGGTGCTGACCTCGAATCAGACCAATCCTGTCGGATTTCCCGTCACACAGGGAGCGATTCAAGCGGCCTTGCGCGGTCGGTCAGACCTCTTCGTTGCTGGGATTCGACCCGGAGGCGGGAACCTCCTCTATTCGACCCTTCTCGGCGGGAGTGGTCAGGAGACCATTCCAGCCGAGGAGTCTTTCTCCGGTCGCGCCATCGCCGTCGATGGAGTGGGGCAGGTCTACCTGACCGGTACGACCACCTCGCTCGACTTCCCCACCACGCCGGGAGCGTACCGTCGGGAGCTCAATGGGGAGTCGGATCTTCTACTGGTCAAGCTCCAGGCGGATGGCGCCCGGCTGCTCTATTCAACCCTCCTTGGGGGCAATCAGCGGGAGAGTGCGCGCGCGCTGGCACTGGATCAGGAGGGCAACGCGTATGTCACTGGGTGGACCACCTCTCCAGATTTTCCTGTCACTGGCGATCGAGTGGTTCCGGCTCCCCTCCCCACGACTCCTCAACCGGCCGCCTTTCTCACCCAGGTCGACGTGACCGGTTCACGGGTGCTCTCATCCACCTTGCTCGGGGGCACCGGCGCGGATCAGGCGTTTGGCATGGCCGTCGACCGCCTGGGGAATGTCTATCTGGCTGGCGCGACGACTTCGGCCAACTTCCCCATCGTTCGCCCAGCTCTGCAGCAATCCCTGCAGGGGAGTCAGGATGGATTTGTCGTCAAGTTGCAGCCGGGGGGAGGAGGCATGGCCGTCGACTCGATCCACCCGGCGGCTGGCGGGGATGGTGGAACGGTCACGGTTCTGCTGCACGGACGGCAGCTCCGCGATGGAGCCTCGGTGCGATTGACCCGGCAGGGCGAGTCCCCGCTCATCGCTCGCCACGTATATGCCGGGGCGGATGGGCGCACGCTCGGTGCGGTCTTCGACCTCCGTGGGCGACCGAGAGGCATCTGGAGCGTCACGGTGGTCAACCCGGATGGGGTGACCACCCTGCTCCGCGATGGGTTTCGTGTCGAACCCGCCCGCGAAGCGACCATCCTCGTCGATCAGCCCTGGGGACCGCACGCCATCCGGGCAAGCCAGCGTCAGCTCTACACCGTTGGCTATCGCCACACGGGAAACAACGACCTCTATGGCGTTCCAATCTGGGTCAAAGTCCGGGGAGCGGCCTCTCTGCGCGCGGTGACGACGTTCGCCTTGCCGGGGGAGGTTCCCGGGGAACCGGCGCTCAACTGGCCAGATGTGGTCCCCTCGATGAGCACATCCGACGGAGGGACGACCACCGCTTTTCTTCCCGCGATCATCCCCCCGGAGCGGACCGGCTATCTCACGGTCGAGGTCACCGGCCCTCAACAGGCTGGTTCGATCCTCTCACTGGAGGCCTGGGCCTATCCTCCCTCCTTTGTCTCCCAGGGAGCTTCCGGATCTGGGGGATCTCCGGAGGATTCGACCGCCGCCCTTGTCGAGTGCTACCTGACCGTGGCGAAACTGGTGGCGCAACAGGCCGGCACTACGGCCCACGAGCGCTGCGACACCCGGGCCCGGGAGGTCTGGAGGTCCCTTCTCGCCACCGCTCTCCGGGAGAGCTATCGAACCCCTGACCGACCCAGCCGGGTCCTCTCCCTCTCCCAAGTGACGCAAGCGGTGGCCATGTCGTCCTTGCGCTGCATGGGGGCGACGCCCATTCTCTCTCAGGTGAGCAACGCCGCCAGTCGTGTCCTCGGGGCTCGGGACGAGATGCGCGTCTGCTTCGACCGAAAGGTCTCTCCGGTCTTTCGTCTCCTGACGTCGGTGCGCACCTTCGACCAGAACGATCTCCGCGGAACGGTCGGGATCGGCTCCAGTCAATATCTCCCCGGGGGCCGACCGCTCCACTACGCCGCCTACTTCGAGAATCTTCCGACAGAACGGCTTCCCGTTCGCGAGGTGGTCATCGCCAGCCAGCTCGACCTGGCGACGATCGATCCGAGGACCTTCCAATTTGGCGCGATCTCCCTGGGGACATACCTCGAGATTCCCCCCCCGGGTCTCCACCACTTCACCCGGGAGATCGATCTCCGCCCTGCCCAATCGTTGATGATCCGGATGGTCGCGGACTTCGACTCCCGCTCAGGTTGGGCGACCTGGCGGTTCTTTTCGATCGACCCGTTGACGCGCCAGCCGGTGACAGATCCCCAGACAGGGCTCTTGCCGCCCAATCAGGCCACTCCGCAGGGAGCGGGAAGCGTCCTCTTCTCCGTGCAACCCCGAGGGGATCTGCGGTCAGGTTCGACCATCCGAAGTCAGGCCGTCATCTACCAGGACGATCGGACACCGATTCAGACCAAGCCGTGGAGCAATCAGATCGATAACGCAAAACCGGTCAGCCGCATCGAGGCTGTCCCCGTCGTGCAACAGGAGACCCGCTTCAATCTCCGCTGGTCAGGGGGCGATCAGGATTCCGGCATCGCCAGCTATACGATCTTCGTCTCCACCAATCGGGCACCCTTCCAACCCTGGCTGAGCGAGACCACCAACACGTCAGCGACCTTTACTGGACTGTTGGGCTCCCAGTACGCCTTCTACAGCGTGGCGCAGGACCGGGTGGGAAATATGGAGGATCCCCCGCCGATTCCCCATACTTCGACCATTCTGCAGCAGTACGACTTAGGCATGCAGGACGACCGGACGGGAGATTTTCTCCTCTTCAACTCCCTGACGGGGGACTACTTCGTCTCCCAGTGCGGTCCTTTCGGTTTTACGGCAACGGGGCGCGGCGCCGTCACTCGCCGGGGCCACACGGTCAATCTCGCCGCCCAATTGGTGACGGCACTGGTGGAGCAGGCTCACTTTGGGTCGTCCACCTTCTTTGGGGAGGCCCGGGTTCGTCGAACATCCGTCACCGCCCCCTTCCAGATCGTCGATCGATCGCTCAGCAACAACACGTGGCGCTGTCCAGAGTAAGTTCGCACCGTCAATTATGAACACGGCCCCAAGAGAGATAACCCTGCCTTCCTTCGCCAAGATCAACTGGACGCTCGAAGTCCTGGGAAAGCGTCCCGATGGGTACCACGAACTGCGGACCCTTCTCCAGACGGTCGATCTCGCCGATACGCTCCACTTTCGTCGAAGCGAGGCGGGCATAGTCCTCACCTGCGACCATCCGGGGGTTCCGCTTGGGGAAGCGAATCTCGTCCACCGGGCAGCCTCCCTGCTGCGCGAGGCGGTGGGCGTTGAGGATGGTGTGCGAATCGAGATCGAGAAGCGGATCCCAATGGCGGGCGGGCTCGGCGGAGGCAGCAGCAATGCCGCGGTCACCCTGCTGGCGCTCCAGTCCCTCTGGCAGGTAGCGCTCCCTCCGCGTGACCTCTTTCGCCTCGCCAGTCGACTGGGCGCGGATGTCCCATTCTTTCTGCTCGGTGGAACCGCGCTCGGAGTCGGTCGGGGCGATGAGGTCTATCCGATGCCCGAACTCTCCACCAACCTGCTCTTATTGGTCAATGTCGGTCTTCCCGTCCCGACCCCGGAGGTCTATGGCGCTTTGCCGCCTGAGTTGACAACCCCGGGCCCGATCAGTATGATGCCTCTTTCTTTTGAGGTGGCTTACGTTTCACGGAGAACCGTCAGCGAAGATAGCCAGAACGGTGGTGCTCAAAGCTCTGGAAGCCGCATCGCCCACTGGCTCCACAACGATCTGGAAAGGGCTGTCTATCCCCGTTTCCCACTTCTGCGAGAGGTGAAAGAGTCTCTCCTCAACTGTGGGGCGGTCGGCGCGCTTCTCTCGGGAAGCGGATCGTCGCTCTTCGCGGTCTTTGACAACATACCAGCTCGTGAAGAAGCGATCCGCTTCTGCCAACAATCGGGTTGGTGGCACGCTTCCGTCTCGACTCTCTCCCGGAATCGATACCAATCCCTGCTTCCGTGCCTTGGGTGAAGCGCTGGCCGCTTCTTTGTCATCCGGTGAGGGAGTGGGAGGCCTGGAAGTTTCAGACCACGTCCGAGGTCATCTTTCACTTTCCGGCTTTCGCGGGAACTGTGCCCTTCCCACGCATGTCCGATGACCCTTTTTGAATCCAATGAAAGCTTGTCTTCGGCTGCAGGTTTTGATCAGGCTGGCCCCCCGGTAGCCCCGAGGAGGCACCTCCTCGAACTGGTGAGGCAGGGCGTGACCTTTTGTGACCAGAATGGTAAAGGTTTCGAGATGGCGAAGGACCGGAGACTGAAACCTCTTTGCGAGTTGGAATCGTGTCCATTCGAGTGGAATCCGTGTTGGGGAGTCGCCAAGTGGTAAGGCAGCGGCCTTTGGAGCCGCCATTCGTAGGTTCGAATCCTACCTCCCCAGCCACCCTTCAGCGCAGCGAGCGGAATGGATTCCCCCTCCAGTTGCCCCCCCCATTGTTCGATACGCTTCATAGGGGGGCAGTCTTTGGGGGAATTCTCTCTCGCCCCGCGCACGCAGATTGAACCAACGTGAATACCCTACAACTCTTCACTGGCAACTCCAACCGGGCTCTCGCCGAGGAGATATGTCAGTACCTGGGGCTGCCCCTGGGTCGAGCCAACACGACGCGCTTTCCGGATGGAGAGTTCAATTTTCAGATTCTGGAGAATGTGCGCGGCGGAGACGTCTTCATCGTTCAGTCGACCTGCCCCCCCGTCGATTCCCATCTCATGGAATTGTTGATCATGATCGACGCCTTTCGGCGATCCTCCGCCGATCGGATCACGGCGGTCATTCCTTATTACGGATATGCGAGAGGGGATAAGAAGGACCGGCCGCGCATCCCCATCTCGGCGCGACTCGTCGCGAACCTGATCACGACAGCGGGTGCGAACCGGGTCCTGACTGTTGACCTGCACGCCCCACAGATTCAGGGGTTCTTCGATATTCCGGTCGATCATCTCTATGCCGCCCCGGTGATGATCGAGTACCTCTCCGCCCATCCGGTGGAGAATCTGGTTGTCGTCGCGCCGGATCCCGGTGGAGCAGAGCGGGCGCGCGCCTACGCCAAACGGCTGGACGCCAATTTCGCGATTGTCGACAAGCGGCGCGACAAGTCGACCCCGGGACACTCGGAAGCCGAAGTGATGAACGTCATCGGCCAGGTGGAAGGGCGCAACTGTCTGATCGTCGACGATATGGTGGATACCGCTGGAACCCTGACCAAGGTCGCGGAAGCCCTTCACCAGAAAGGGGCCCAGCGGATCCTGACGAGTTGTGTTCACGCGGTGCTCTCCGGGAACGCGCTCGATCGGATCCAGCATTCACCGCTGGAGAAGGTGATCTATACCAACTCACTGCCCGCGCCGAAGGGGTGTGAGCCACCGAGGTTCGAGGGTCTCTCGATCGCACCCCTCCTGGCGGAGGCGATCAAGTCGATTCACGACGAGACCTCTGTCAGCCGCCTCTTCATCTGAGGTGGAGACTCGCCGAGGGATTGGCAGTCGTGACTGTTGACCCTGTGTTGGGCGGTGACGACTGGTGTGAAGTCGATAAGCAGTCTTGTGGTGTGAGCCGGTCAAGAGTCGGTCAAGAGCCGGTCAAATGGTTTGATAGTGGCTGAATCCGTTGAAATGAGTTGAATGAGTAGTGAAGAGGAGAAGTGGGTCATGAGTCAAGTTGAAACGATCACTCTGAAGGCCACCTCGCGCGAGGAGAGAGGGAAGAACGCGGCCCGTCGTCTTCGTGCGGCTGGGCACCTGCCCGTCACCGTCTACGGTGGGGGACAGGCTCCCGCGGCGAGCACCGTGGCCAAGCGCGAACTGGCGGCGTTGATTCGTCATCACGGTCGCACCCAGGTCATCACGCTCGACCTCGATGGCAGCCCGGTTCCGGTCAGGATTGCGCAACTGCAGCTCGACCCGGTGCGAGATACCGTCATTCACGCCGATTTCATTCGCGTCTAGGCGTCTGATCCGGGCACGCAGGGCTGCTCGATGCCTGCTCGGCTGGGCGGAAGTGGGCAAAAGAGTACAAAAGAGACAGGAATCTCCGTTGTGTGGTTGATCGTTGGCCTTGGGAACCCTGGTCCGAAATACGAGCTGACGCGTCATAACTACGGGTTTCTGGTGGTCGATGAGCTGGCGCGCCGATTGGGGAAGCTGGTTCGCACTCCGGAATGTCAGTCTCTGACTTGTCAAGGAGTGATCGAGGGGATCCCGGTGCTGCTCGCCAAGCCGCAGACTTTCATGAATATCAGCGGCGTAGCGGTCGCATCTCTGACGGCCAAGCACCCGATCGTCTCACCCGCACAGGTGCTGGTGATCAGTGATGATCTCGCCCTCCCCTTTGGACGGTTGCGGATTCGCCGGGAGGGCAGCGCCGGCGGACACAATGGCCTGAAGTCGATCATCGAGAAGCTGGGGACGCAGTCTTTTCCCCGCTTGCGCCTGGGGATCGCCCCGGATCATCCCATGGCCGATACGCGCGACTACGTCCTCGGGACATTTACCAGATCGGAGCAGGCTGAATTGCCGGCGACGATCGACCGGGCGGCCGATGCCGCGACCGTTCTTTTCACGCGAGGGATCGAGGCCGCGATGGCAGATTTTAACTGATCCCGGCGAAACGATCTCCATAACACTGGACCGGAGCGCCCCTCAGACGCTCCCGGTCTCTCCTTGCTGGACCCCGAGGGGGTTCGGCTCGATTATCCACAAGGAGGATTCACGTTGAGGACCTACGAAGTAGCCTTCATTACGGCTCCGAACGTCATCGAGGACGATCTCAAGAAATTGACATCCCAACTCGAAACCATCATCAAGGAGCGCGGCGGACAGGTGACCAAGATCGATCCCTGGGGCCGCCGCAAGCTCGCCTACCCCATCGACAAATACGAGGAAGGCATCTACACGATTCTCTACCTGGAAGGGTCTGGGCTGGAGATTGCCGAGGTGGAGCGCCGGTTGCGTGTCACGGACTTTGTCATTCGCTACCTGACCATCCGCACCGATGAGGATCTCAAGCGGGCGGAGAAGATGAAGGCGAAGCGAAAGACAGTTGTCAGCAACGATGCCACGCGGAGCCACGACGACGAAGAAGCCGGCGATGAGATGTCGGATGACCTCGACTAATCAGGAAGGGAGGAGATAGACCATGGCAAGAAATTTTGATGATGGGGGAGATCGAGGGGGAAGGTTCGGGCGTCCTTCGCGTGGGGGGGGACCCCGCCGCCGCCGTGTTTCGCGACTCTCCGCGGAGAAGGTGGACTATATTGACTACAAGGACTTCCGGTTGCTGCAATCGTATATCGCGGAGAATGGCAAGATCCTCCCGCGCCGCTTGACTGGGATCAGTGCCTGGCAACAGCGGAAGCTGACCGAGGCGATCAAGCGAGCGCGAAATCTGGCGCTTCTGCCCTATTCGAAGTACTAAGCAGGTCTTCCTGAACCAGAAGAGGAGTGTGCGAGATGGCAATGATGGAACTTTTGCTCAAGGAAGATGTGGACAACCTGGGCGCACGTGGCGAGATGGTGCGGGTACGCCCCGGATATGGTCGTAACTTTCTGCTTCCCCGTGGGCTGGCCGTCCAGGCCACACCGGGGAACGTCAAGCAGATCGAGATGCAGCGTCGGGCTCTCCTGAAGAAAGAGGCGACGGAGCGGACCGCGGCGGAAGGGCAGGCCGCCATGCTGCAGGAGTTGACGCTCACCTTTCCGCGCAAGGTGGGAGAGCACGGCGTGCTCTACGGATCGGTCACTTCGATGGATATTGCCGAGGCGATCAAAGCGAAGGGCTTCGACCTCGATCGTCGTCGGATCCAGCTCAAGTATCCGATCAAGGGAGTCGGGGAGGTCGAAGTGCCGGTCAAGCTTCACCGCGAGGTCACGGCCAACGTCCGTGTCATCGTGATCGAGGAGCAGTCGGAGGCCTCGGGCGAGGAGGGGTAACGCCCTTCCCCGGTCCTCTCAGATCCCCTTCGATAAGGGAGATCAAGGCGTTCCGGCTCCCCTCTGCCAGTGGCGAGCCGATGAACGGAGCGGGGAGTCTCTCCCCCCTCTGGAGAATGAATGGGAGCGGAATGACCCAGGTGCAGTCGCGCGCCGGTGGATCACTCCGCTCCTCTCTTTTTTGAATAGGGATGAGCGGAAGCGCCACGGGGAGGAGGTCGTATGCCGAGAGAAGGGCCGCGGGATAAGGCAGGGAAGACGACAAAGACCGAGTCGCCCGGCGAGTATACGCTCGAAAAGTCGCTCCCCGGCAATGTCGAAGCGGAGCGGATGATCCTCGGGGTGATCCTGCTCGACAACACGGTGGTCAATCAGGCGATCGAGCGGCTCAAGCCGGACGATTTCTTTCTCGGTTCCCACCGGTTGATCTTTGACAAGATGGTTCGCCTGGTCGAGCAAGGGCGCGGCATCGATCCGATTACCCTGCAGGAGGAGCTGCGACGGAGCGGCGAACTTGACGCGGTGGGAGGGATCGCTTACATCACGAGCCTC
>JBEIJP010000049.1:0-10477 GCA_040380245.1 Acidobacteriota bacterium
CTGGGGGGGTGCCTCCCCGCCCTGGGGTCACCGTTGGTTATTTGTGGCTGATTGGCGGCGTTTTCACGTACCCCCGCTGGGGGTCTTCTGGGCAAAACCCCCGCGTTTCCCGTTTTTGCGGCTTCCCTCCCCACCGCCGGGGGATGCCGTTGACGCTACCCAGGGCGTTGCCCTGGGCTGGTATGCGGTGTCCCGTTGGGACACCAGGAGCCGATCCTGCTCTCCCGATGACAGGCACTCCAGCGCCTGCCTCATCGAGTCATGACGGGTCGTTCAGCGTGGCTGTCTCTGACTTTGCAAATAGCCAGGCACCTCCCCGGCCTCCCTTCCGGCCCTGGGTTGCGCCTTCGAAGAAATTGCATCCATAAATTTGTAGAATTGACATCGAAGTGTGTAAAAGTTACAATCCGCCGCGATTGAAAATCAGTTTCGTATTTCAGGAGTCCATCAGCGTCAGGAAGCGTCCCTTCTTTATTGGTGAGGATCCGCGGAGGGTCCCTCCCGGGGGGGAGTGTTCACGTTGGCGCCTGGGGGCACGCACGGGTGGCTTGAGCCCCGTGTCTGACTGGCCCGATGAAACTTCGGGCCATCCGGGTGTCCTTCACGCCGTGATGTGTGGGAGACAAGACCAGAGACGTACGAATCGAGATCGAGAAGCCTGACAACAAAGAGGAAGACAGGGCCTAAGGGACCCCGTCTCCACGTCTCCCCGACTCCCCGTCTAATGGTTGGAGCCGCTGCGCGACGCCCTCTCAGGGCTCCGCGGTGGGCCCTTCACGGAGAGAGCGACGGTCTGTTGAGACAGCTTGTTCGTCTTATGTAAACAACCGAGCGCCGGGTGAACACCAGACTCTACTACACACGCCTCAAGGTTTTGATCTGACCAACTCGTGACTTTTGACAATTTGGCTTGGGGATTGCTGAACGGGAAGATCTTCTCAGCGCAAGCGGGACGACTTCCGGCCACCGGCGTGCTGACCCGGTCGACCGTGTGATGGGCTCTTTCCATCGACGCGGGAGATGTGGTACTGGCCGCGATTCCGATTCTCTCCTGGACGATCCTGCCGCGCCGTCGCTCCGATGCACGGCCGGCTCTTCCTCTTAATGCCGCAGCAGTGAGCCGCGACATTGAGAGGAAGAGGGCAGGCGCCAGGATCTCCCCCTTCGCGGAGATGGATTCGCGGAAGGGCATCGGTCAGGCAATTCCCACGCCCTTACGGAAGGCCTTCAGGGAGAGAGCTCCCAAGTCCCTGGGATGTCGAGTGGCCTTCCCAAGAGCAAGCGATCGCGCGTCGGGGGCTCCGGGGCAATTCTTCCGCAGGTTTGAAGAATCGACTCGAACGGACCCCTCGCTGCGGGATAGCGGAGAGAGTAGTGATGATGATGACTGCAAACGGAGATTGTGAAATACCAGCAAGTCGGCAAGCCGATGGCACTTCGAATGTGCCCTCGTGCCGGTTTCAGGGTGCCACGTGGCGACGAATGGTTCTCTGGTTGGGCCTCTGTGGTGGCCTGGGGATCGGGGCAGAGGCGCAGGAGGCGCCACGCCGGACGGCAGGGGAATCTGCTGCTGCCGCGCAGGACGATTCCTCCTCAGTGGTGCGGCGTCTGATCGAGACCTCGACGCACCATTTCCAGCAGGCGGAGGAGGCCTGGCGGGCAGGTCAGCTGGACCAGGCCCGACGCGAGTACGACCGGGCACTCGATCTCGTCCTCGAATCTGGCATCGACATCCGCACCAGCCCTCCTCTCCGTCAGCACTACCTCCACCTGATCGAACAGACCTATCAGCGCCAACTGGCCCTCAACGCCTCCTCTGGACAGGAAGCGGGGGCAAGCCGGGGATTCGGTCAGCAGGTCTTCACCCCCTCCCCGCTCGATGAGTTGACACGGCTCGACCTGACCAAAGAAGAGCTCAGCTCCGCGACATCCGATCAGGCCCGTTCGACCGTCCAGGCCGCCCACCTCGACTTCACCTTCCAGCCCAACTCCCTGATCCAGGGGTTTCTCAATTACTATATGGGACGCGGACGGGCGACGATGGAGAACGGTCTGCGCCGGTCGGGTCGATTCATCGACATGGCCCGTCGGATCTTCCGCGAAGAGGGCGTTCCGCAGGATCTCGTCTGGTTGGGGCAGGTCGAGAGCGCCTGGTCGCCGATGGCCCGCTCCTGGGCGGCCGCGGTCGGCCTCTGGCAGTTTATTCCGGGCACGGCAGCCCGCTTTGGTCTCTACCAGGACGCCTTCATCGACGAGCGCAGCAGCTTCGAGAAGGCGACGCGTGCCTCCGCCCGCTATTTGAAGTTCCTGGGCGACCGGTTCAACGGCAACTGGGAACTGGCGATGGCGGCCTACAATTGCGGAGAGAACCGCGTCGAGCGGGGAGTCGAACGGCTCGGATCGCCGGACTTCTGGGAGCTCTATTCGCGGGGGCTGCTCCCGCGGGAGACGCGCAACTACGTCCCGAACATCCTCGCGACGATCCTCATCGCCAAGAATCCTGCCCGGTTTGGCTTCGACGTGACGCCGGAACCGGCTCTCCACTACGATCTGGTCCCGGTCGATGGCGTGGTCGATCTGCAGCTGGTCGCTGACGCGACCGACACCTCGCACGACCTCATGCTGGCTCTCAATCCAGAGTTGAAACGTGGGATGACGCCGCCGACGATCGAGTATCAGATCCGCGTTCCTCCCGGGAAAGGGGCGCTCCTCGTCGAGGCGCTGGAGCGGATTCCGGCGGAGAAGCGAGCCTCGTGGCGGATGGTGACGGCCCGGGCGGGCGACACCTTCGAGACGATCGCGCGTCGGGCCCAGGTGGACGCTGAGATGATCGCCCAGGTCAATGGGGAGAGCCTGCTCCCGGGCCAGAAGGTGATCCTGCCCTTTCCCGAGACGCGACGCAACGTCGTGCTGACGTCCGCGGCTTCGGATATTGGCAATAGCAACCGCAGTGTGACGTCCCGTTCCTCCAGCCAGACGAAGGCTCGGACGATCCAGTATCGGGTCAGGCGTGGGGATACGGTCGGAGATCTGGCCGGGCGCTACCGGACTTCCGTTCGTGAAATTACGAAGATCAATGGGCTGCGCTCCTCGACCCGGTTGCGCGTTGGCCAGACTCTCCAGATTCCGGTGCGGGGCGTGCGCTGATCCATGGCTCCTGGTGTACCCGGACGACACGGGGTTGGCAAAGTTTCTTCCTCCTTTCCTTTGCTGACCCCGTGTTCTTGCTTCCTGTTCCATCTCCGTTGTCCCATGATTCGGGTTTTTCGGCTGCCTTCTGGACTTCCTCTGATCCAGTGCGGTAGGATCGCCCTGTTTTTGATCGACTCAGCCGATCTGCCATCCCGTTGATCCATCCGGCCGTCCGATCTCTCGCTCCTTGACGGAGAGGGGGAGGGGAGTGTCTGGGTAATGGGAGGGATTTCAGTGTTGTTCAAAACCTTGAGTGCGGCTGTCTTTGGAATCGACGCGGCGTTGGTGGAGGTGGAGGTCGACCTCGCGCCGCGGATCGCGGACGTGATGCAGGAGGCCTCCCCGGTGATCGTCGTCGGACTGCCCGATATGGCGGTCCGCGAGAGCCGGGAGCGGATTCGCGCAGCGATCCTCAATTGCGGGTTCGAGTTTCCCAGTATGAAGACGACGATCAACCTCGCGCCGGCGGGTGTGCGCAAGGAGGGATCGGCCTTCGACCTGCCGATCGCGGTCGGGATTTTGGGAGCGACGGGGAAGGTGCCGCCGGCGCTGGCCGCCGAGACCTTGTTGATTGGGGAGTTGGCGCTCGACGGGCGGGTGCGGCCGGTGCGGGGAGCGTTGCCGATCACGGTCGCGGCGCGACGGACGGGCCTGCGCCGGGTGCTGCTCCCGGCGGAGAACGCGCCGGAGGCGGCGGTCGTCGCGGGGATCGATGTCTACCCGGTGTCGGATCTGCGCGAAGTGGTCCTGCTGCTGCAGTCCGCACCGCCGCTCCCCCCGCCGTTGCAGGTCGACCTGCCGGCGCTCTTCGAGACGGCCAACCACTACCCGGTCGATTTCCGCGAGGTGCGGGGGCAGCTCCACGCCAAGCGCGCGATCGAGATCGCCACCGCCGGCGGGCACAACCTGCTCATGATCGGCCCGCCGGGATCGGGCAAGACGATGCTCGCCAAGCGGATTCCGACGATCCTCCCGCCGATCACCTTCGAGGAGGCCCTCGAAACGACCAAGATTCACAGCGTCGCCGGCTATACAGATGCCCGGGGGCTGCTGACCCGACGGCCCTACCGCGCCCCCCACCACACGATCAGCGACGCCGGCCTGATCGGAGGCGGCACCATCCCGCGCCCCGGCGAGGTCAGCCTCGCCCACAATGGCGTCCTCTTCCTCGACGAACTGCCCGAATTTGAGCGGAATGTGCTCGAGGTGCTGCGGCAACCGCTCGAAGACCAGAAGGTGACGATCAGCCGGGCGGCGATGTCGCTCACCTTTCCGGCCGGCTTCATGCTGGTCGCGGCGATGAACCCGTGTCCCTGCGGGTACTACAATGCCGTCTCCCACCCCTGCAGCTGTACGCCGCCGATGATCAAACGGTACATCGCGAAGATCTCCGGGCCATTGCTCGACCGCATCGACCTCCACATCGACGTGCCGGCGGTCTCGGTGCGCGAGCTCGCCGCGGCTGAATCGATCGAGGGGTCGGCCGAGATCCGGGCTCGCGTCGACGCCGCCCGTCGCCTGCAGCTATCGCGCTTCGAGGGGGAGGAGATCTTCTGCAACGCCCAGATGGCTCCCCGGCTGATCCGCCGCCATTGCGCCCTCGAGTCGGGCCCGCAGACCCTTCTCGAACAGGCGATCCGGAAATACGGGCTCTCCGCGCGAGCCTACGACCGCATTCTCAAAGTGAGTCGCACCATCGCCGACCTCGAAGGCGAGGCGGCGATCCGCGAGCCCCACCTGGCGGAGGCGGTCCAGTACCGCACCCTCGATCGCTCCTTCTGGCAGGGCTAGGGCCTTGGTTTACCCAGCCACTGGTCGAACCAGGCGAAGACCGTCTCGTGCCAGAGTCGGCTGTTCTGCGGCTTGAGGATCCAGTGGCCCTCGTCGGGGAAGTAGAGCAGCTTCGAGGGGACGCCGCGCCGTTGCAGAGCGGTGAAGAGCTGCAGCCCCTCGCCGATCGGGACGCGGTAGTCGAGCTCTCCGTGGATGACCAGCGTCGGGGTGCGGAAGTTGCGGACGAAGAGGTGTGGGGACCAGCGGGTGTAGAGTTCCGGGTGATCCCACGGATTGCCCTTGAACTCCCACTCGGTGAACCAGAGCTCCTCGGTCGCCCCGTACATGCTGGTCAGATTGTAGACGCCGGCGTGGGACATCAGCGCCTTGAAGCGGTCGGTGTGGCCCATCATCCAGTTGACCATGTAGCCACCATAGGATCCGCCGGCGGCGCCCAGCCGCTGAGGGTCGATGTAGTCGCGGCGGAGCAGGGCATCGACGCCCTTCATGAGGTCCTCGTAGACGGCGCCGCCCCAGTCCCCGCTGATCTGTTCGGTGAAGGCCTGACCGTAGCCGGTCGAGCCGTGCGGGTTGATCGAGGCGATGACGTAGCCGCGGGCCGCCCAGAGCTGGGGATTCCAGCGGTAGCTCCAGGCGTCGAGCCAGGCGCCCTGCGGTCCGCCGTGGATCAGCAGGATCATCGGGTACTTCCGGGTCGGCTCGAATTGCGGTGGGAGGACGAGAAAGCCGTGGACCGTCGCGCCGAGCGCGCCCGGGTACTCGAACTCCTCGACGGCCCCGAGGTCGAGCTGGTCGAGCCGCGCGCGGTTGGTCGTCGTCAGGGGGCGGACCTCTTTGCCGTCGCTGGTCGCCAGGTAGAGCTCGGTCGGCAGCCGCAGGCTGGTTCGGGCAAGCACGAGGGAGCGGCCGTCTCCGGAGAGGCTCATTCCCGTGTAGGTCGCCTGGCCAAGCAGCTGACTCGGCTGACCACCGGCGATCGGGAGGGACCAGACGGGCTCGCGCCCCCGGTCCTCTCCGATGAAGAGGACGCGCTGGCTGTCCGGGGCCCAGTGATATTCGCCGACCCAGCGGTCGAAGCCCGCGGTCGCCTCCCGAATCGCGCCTGTTCCCCGATGGTAGAGCATGAGTCGGAAGCGGTCGGCCTCATAGCCGTTGCGCGCCTGCGAGCGCCAGGCGAGCCACTGCCCGTCGGGCGAGTAGCGCGGCGTCGTGTCCGAGCCGGGATTGCCCCCGCTCAGCCGCTTCGCCTCTCCGCCGGTGATCGGGAGGATGAAGATGTCGTTGTTGGTGCTGGTCGCCTCGTCCTTCTCGGTGTTGCGGGCAAAGGCGATCTCGCGCCCATCGGGCGAGAAGTCGTAGGCGGGGGGATCGCCGAGCGAGAAGGGCGGGACGTCGAAATCGCCCGGGGTCAGATCCCGCGGCGGCTCCTGCCCCTCCACGGTGACGACGAAGAGGTGCGAGCGCTTCCCGCGCTTGAAGGTATCCCAGTGGCGGTAGAGCAGCCGGTCGGCGACGACCGCCTTGACCGGACTCTTCTCCTCCGCTGCCATTCGCGTCGCGACGCACCCGAGATCCGGGCAGTCCGGTTCGACCTCGGTGGTGAACGCGAGATGCGTGCCGGTGGGCGACCAGACGAAGTCGGCGACGCCCCGGGGGACATTCGTCACCCGCCGGACTCCATTGCCCTCGGCGTCGGCGAGGAAGATCTGTGGGGCCCCCTCGCGCGTCGAGAGAAAGGCCAGCCGCTTCCCGTCGCGCGACCAGCGCGGCGTGTCGTCATTGCGCGCCGAGGTGATCCACTCGCGTGCGGCTCCCCCTCCGGTCGGAATGATCCAGATGCTCCGCTTGCCGCGATTGGCCTCGACGTCGACGTTCGTCACTACGTAGGCGACCCACTTCCCGTCCGGCGAGATCTGGCCGTCGCCGACCCGCTTGATCGCCATCTGGTCCTCGAAGCGGATCGCTCGTCGCGCTTGTGCTCCCACCGGGGCACTGGCCGTCCCGCTCCCCACGAGCGCGATGGCGACCCACCCGTAGAATACCCAGCGGGCCATCGACGGCCTCTCTTCTCTTCGGTGCGGCTCTCTCCTCTGGCTTTTCATTGGTTACCTTCTCCTTCCTGCGTGTTGTTCTTATGGTGAAGTGGAGGACCTGGCGGGGACGGGAGCGGCCGGCTGGGGCCGCGCCTGTTTGGCAAACCAATCGAAGATCTTCGGGAGGGCCGGAACGACGACGTTGAAGTGGTCGCCCCCGACGACCTCCTCGAACTGGATCTCGATCCCCAACTTCCGACCCGCCGCGACCATCTTCCGTGACTCTTCGACCGAGACCGTCGCATCCTCAACGCCGTGAACGACGTACCAGGGCACTCCGATCAGCCCACGCAGCTTGCCCGTCACGAAGAGGCTGCCCCCGCCGGCGATCGGGGCCAGCGCGGCGAAGCGCTGCGGGTGGTTGGCGGCGATCGACCAGGTTCCGTAGCCTCCCATCGAGTGGCCCATCAGGTAGATGCGCCGTCCATCGATGGCGTAGCGGCGCTCGACCTCCCGAATGACGTCGAGCACATCCCGCTCGGCGCTGCCGAGGTACATCGACGTCGGGCCGCGCCCCTTCGGGCTGACGACGAAGAAGCCGCGCGCCTCGGCGACCCGCTTGATCTCTCCGTTCTGGTAGCCGTCGAAGAAGGTGTTCTCGTCACTCCCCATGCCGTGGAGGGCGACGACGAGCGGCCACGGGCGCGACGCCGCTGCGGGATAACCGGTCGGGACGTAGAGGCGGTAGGGTTGCAGGCTCTGGTCGACCTCCGACCGGTAGGCGAGGTGGAGGTCCCCGGTCCGCTTCGCCAGCGGATCCCGGCCGGCGGCGAGATCGGCGAGCAGCTCTTCGGCGCGCGCGATCGCCCGTGCCGGATCGGACCGCTCGACATTCAGTCCGCCCGCGTCGAGCAGGTCGATCATCGAGAGCGCGTAGGCGATCGTTGGCAGAAGCGAGCGTCCTGGCTGGCCGGGCAGCGCCTCGACCTCCTTCATCCGGGACTGGGCCGCCGCCGCGCGTTGCCGCAGCCCTCTCGCTACGCGGATCGAAATCGGCTTGAAGATCGAGGCCTCGCCATCGGGATAGTAGTTGAGGACCAGGAGGTAGACGCCGTCCGCCAGCGCCGGAATCGTCGCGCTCAGTTCCTGGCTCGTGGTGAAGAAGGCGGGACTGTCGCGCCGCTGGGCGATCTCCTCGACCGTCCGGTAGGGACCGCCACGCTGCTCTCCGATCGCCAGCAACCCTGGGAGGTCGCGCTTGATCGGCTCATCAGGCTGGAAGAGCAGGTTGAGCGACACCTTGACTACGTCGCCGGGCTCGACGACGACGCGGCTGGCACGGACTGCCAGCGCCGCCCCGAGCGCTCTCGCCGGCGTCCACGGCTGCCCCTCCATGATCGCCGTGCCGTGGGCGAGGTGCTTGACCGCCTCTCCGAACCGGCGCTCCGCCGTTGCCTCCTGCGACCGATTCTCGAGCTGTTCGACCAGGGCCCGGTCTTCCGCCGTCAGCGGGCGACTGTTCTTGAGCGTCCGGTAGGCGACGCTCATTCGCAGCACCATCCCGGCGTCCTGCCCCGGCACGGGATGGGCCAGGAGAGCTGCCAGCAGCATCCCCCCGAGCGCCAGCCCTGCCAGCCGGGCACGAGACCGATCGAGTCTCCCTCGCTTCATCGTTCGCTCCTCACTCACTAGCCTCACGGGCCTCACTGGCCAGTCGACCCGAATCCGCCGGCGCCGCGTTCGGTCTCCCCGAGCCGCTCGGCCCAGTGGTAGTCGACCGGGATGGCCCGCTCGATAATCAATTGGGCGATCCGGTCTCCCGCCGCGAACTCGACGGCCGTCTCCCCGTGGTTGATCAGCAGGACGAGAATCTCTCCGCGGTAATCGGCGTCGATGACGCCGGCCAGGGTGTCGATTCCGTGCCGAACCGCCAGCCCGGAGCGCGGCGCGACCCGCCCGTAATAGCCCGCCGGAATCTCCACGGCGATCCCCGTCGGGATCGATCGCCGCTCTCCAGGGGAGAGGACAAACCCCTCCAGGCAATGCAGGTCGGCGCCCGCCGCCAGGGCGGATCCCCGCCGTGGCAACCGGGCGCCGTCCCGGAGTGCTTCCGTCCGAATCCGCTCCGGACCAGGCGCCTCTGCCTCGCGCTCGCTCATGGCAGCGTCTTGATCCGGATGTTGCGGAACTCGACCAGCGACCCGTGTCCGAGGAATCCCACATACCCCTTGGTGTTGCGCAGCCCCGGGTGCTTGGCGAGGACCTTCTCCTCCTTGACCAGGCTCAGATCCGCGTCGAGGATGATCACCCCGTTGAGCGTCACCCGGATGCGGCTTCCATCGAGCTTGATCTCCTCCTGGTTCCACTCCCCGGCGGGTTTGAGAAAACCTGTCCGCGCGGGAAAGACCAGATAGACCGATCCGTGATGCTGCTCCGATTGGATCTTGCCCTTGTACTTCTCGTGCCCGTCGTCGAGGATCTGGATCTCCATGCCGGCGTAGGCGGCGTCTCCGGTCAAGGGCGCGCGGACGCCGATGCCATTGTTCCCGCCCGGCTCGGTCCGAAACTCGAAGCGAAAGATGAAGTTGGCATACTCCTTCTCGGTGAAGAGGTTGCCCCCTCCCTCCAACGGGCAGACCAGAATGCCGTCGCGCACGACATATCCCGGCCCTCGCCCCCGGACCAGCTGCCACCCCGCCAGCGATTTGCCATCGAAGAGGCTGACAAACCCCTCTTCACTTTCCGCCACCTGCGCCGACGCCGCGACCGGCATGACCGCCAGCAGCAGAGATAAGAGCAGTATCCCTTGTAACAAGTTTCTCTTCATCCTGGTTCCTGTCCTCTTCTTCTTGCCCCCCGTTCGGGAAGGCCAATGGTGATGTCAGATCGCCCTCCCGTCATGCGGGGCGGGCGGATGGAGCCCCTCCGTGGGCCCAGCGGATCGGTCGCCATATTGGCAGAGCCTCCCGGGAGCGTCAAGAAAGCGCCCATCGGATCTCCGTCTGGCCGCTTCGGCTCACAGTCTCGGCGGGGCCGGCTTGAGCGGCGCCCCCCAGGCGGGAGCTCCGCGAGTCTTCAGCGGTCGCCGGTAGACCTTGTCGCCGCACGTGGCATAGAGCACATCGAAGTTGGGTCCACCAAAGGTCAGGTTCGAGATCTTCCCGTTCGGGGTGGGCAGGATCGCCTGCACCTTGCCGGCCTGATCCGCGATCTGGATCCCCATTCGCGTCGCGACGTAGAGCCTTCCGTCGCGATCGACGCGGATCCCATCGGCCATACTGTCATCGGCCGAATCGGGGATGTGGAGCCAGTAGAACTTCTGTTTGTGCTGCAGCGTTCCATCCGGTCGGATCTGAAAACTGTAGACCCATTTGGTGCGGCTGTCGGCGACGTAGATCAGCGTCTGTTCCGGTGAGAGGGTGATCCCTTTAGAGAAGCTAATCCCGGTGTCGACGACC
>JBEIJP010000050.1:0-10387 GCA_040380245.1 Acidobacteriota bacterium
CACTGCTGGTGGAGCATCATCGATCGCATCCGCTTCTGCCCACCACCGAATCGCTGCGTCCTTTTCGGGAAATTGTCCAAGGAGAGGTCCGGGTGACTTTATACCACCGGGAACGCGTGGTAGGATCGACCGCTGAAATGGCAGAGGATCTCGGCTTCTCACCCCCAACGAGCCCCGACAGCTGCGGGTCAGATCCACCTGCAGAGATTGGTGGGGTGCGCGAAGAGCGAGCAGAGAGAAAACGCCTCCTGGACTAAGCAGTCAAATCAGATCTGCGGTTGTCCCGCGCGTCAGGATCCTCAGGTGCAGAGATGAAGAGAGATGAAGATGGATGGGTCACCTTGTCGTGTGGGGAGAGAGGCGTGAAAGGAGCGGCAAAAAGCGGATGCGGAGAGTGATCTTTCCCGGAACTTTCGACCCTCTGACGAATGGCCATCTCGATCTGATCAGAAGAGCGACCCGCCTCTTCGATGAGGTGATCGTCGCGATCCTGGTCAACCCGGGAAAGGCGCCTCTCTTTTCGGTTGAAGAACGGAAAGCGCTGCTGGAAGAGGTGCTCTGCCCAGCATTTTCTGGAGTGCGCGTTGACTGTTTTTCAGGACTCCTCGTCGAATATGCCCGACGGCAAGGGGCGCAGACGATTCTACGCGGCATCCGCTCCAGCCAGGACTATGAGTATGAATGGCCGATGATCTGGATGAACCGTCGGCTCGATCCCGAGTTGGAGACCCTTCTCCTGGTCGCCTCGGAAGGGACTTCCGGGATCAGCTCCAGCCTCCTCAAGGAGGTCTTCCGTTTGGGGGGATCGATCGAGGGGCTTGTCCCTGATCTTGTCTTGAAACGAATGAAGGAACGCGCATGAGCAGAACCATGAATCCGACCTCGTCCCCCTTTCCTCTCTCCACCCGCGCACAACTGACCAGTCTCTCCTCGACGGCGGCTGTGGTGATGGCGGCTGACAAGCTGCGCGCGCAAGGCGTTCAGGTCATCGATCTGGGCGTGGGAGAGCCGGACTTTCCAACACCTGCCCACATCAAGGAAGCGGCCAAACTGGCGCTCGACCAGAATTTCACCAAGTATACAGCGGCGAGCGGCATCATGCCGCTCCGGCAGGCGATCTGCGAATACCACAACAATCAATTTGGGTCCGACTACGAGGCGGACCAATGCTGTGTGGTGCTGGGAGGAAAGCAGGGAATCTTCAACGCGGTTCTGGCCTTGATCAATCCAGGAGACGAGGTGCTGCTGGAGAATCCGTGCTGGGTCTCGTTCCCGGAGATCGTCCACTTCGCTGAGGGGAAGAATGTCCTCATCGACACGGAAGCGACCGATTTTCACCTGACGGCAGAGATGGTCAAACAAGCCATCACGCCGAAGTCGAAATTGCTGATCGTCAACTCGCCGTCCAATCCAACCGGGCGGGTGATCGACCCATCCGAGTTCCGCAAAATCGTCGAAGCGGCAGTCGAGCAAGGATTGTGGGTGATCTCGGATGAGTGCTACCTGCAGCTCGTCTACCCTCCACATACGGTCAATTCCGCGGCCAGCCTGCCGCCGGAGCTGCGCGCCCGAGTCCTGATCGCCGGCTCCTTATCGAAGACCTACGCGATGACTGGATGGCGAGTGGGATTTACCCTTGGACCGGCGGAGTGGGTCCGGGAGGTGATCAAGATTCAGAGCCAATCGGCGACCCACGCGGCCACGATGGCGCAACGGGGGGCCATTGCGGCATTGACCGGGTCTCAGGAATCGGTGGCAGAGATGCTGGTCGAGTATCAGCGGCGGGGGGCCTGGCTGGTGCCCGCGCTCAACGCGATCCCAGGGATTGAGTGCAGTATGCCGGAGGGCGCCTTCTACGCGTTTCCAAACGTGCGAGGCCTGATGGCGACCTGTGGATTCGCGACCTCGAAAGAGCTGGCGGACGAGCTGCTCTGGAAGTATGGAATCGTGTTGACCGCTGGATCCGCTTTTGGAATCGATGGGTACCTGCGGATCTCTTATGCCAATTCGCTGGAGGCGCTGCAGGAAGCGGTTGGCCGAATCGAGCAGATGGTCAAGGACCGCACACGCGCCTGATCGGTCGATTGAGCGGAGGGGAATCCGAAAAGGGCTACATGCGCGCCTCTTCCCTCTCAGGAAGATCCAGCAGGTGGTCAATCTCCGCTGGCTGGAGAAACCGCCAGCGCCCCTCGGGCAGTGGCCCGAGACGAATCGGGCCGATGCGGACGCGCTTGAGGCCCACCACCTCGAGGCCAACCAGCTCGCACATGCGGCGAATCTGCCGCTTCCGCCCCTCGCGAAGAACGAAACGGAGCTGTTGGTCGTTGAGTGGATCGACCAGCGCCGGAAGAAGCGGCCGTCCATCCAGGGAGAGGCCGTGGCGCAGAGAGCGAAGGTGGCCGGGCTCCACCTGCCCGCGCACACGCACCAGATACTCCTTCTCGATCTTCCGGTCCTCCCCGATGATCTGACGCGCCAGTCGGCCGTCCTGCGTGAAGAGCAGCAGTCCCTGGGAATCGATGTCCAGCCGCCCAGCAACCGCGAGGCCCGAGAAGTGGGAGCGGTGAAGGCGTCGCCGCGCATCGCCCACCTGGTTCTCCGGCGTCACCAGCGAGATGGCCGGGCGGTAGCCGGGCTCCGGCTGGGTCGAGACATACCCAACTGGCTTGTGAAGAATGAGCGTCACCTGCGCCGCCTGTCGGCGTTGGGCGGCAGGGAGGAGATCGATCCGGGCCTCCGTGGAGACCTTCGTGCCCAGGATCCGGACTGTCTGCCCATCGACCAGGACCATCCCTTCAGCGATCAGGAGATCGGCCTCGCGTCGCGAACAGATTCCTCGGCTGGCCATCAACTTGGAGAGCCGGACAGTTCCCGGCTCAATCTTCTTCTCCTGGCGTTCCTCCATCGACAGATCCTCTCTTCCTCTCCGTGCGATCCTCTGCATCCAATCCGTGCCTCTCTAACTTGATACCCCGAACGACAAAGCCTGGCAAGGGGCCCGGTAGAACCAGGGAGCAGATTCTGATCCGAAAGGCCCCCCTCTGTAAAAATCGTCGGAGAGGGAATTTCCTGTTTGACAGGTACCAGAAAATGCAGTAGGGTTCGATTTGTCGTGGTGTTTCACTGGAGTTGGTGCCAACTACTCGCATCACGTAACTCTTCGGGAGAGAATCGATCCTCACTTTCCCGAAATTGTTTCCCCCCAAAACTAAAGTTGTATTGGAACTGGCGATAGGAATTAGTGTAGAAGCGGGTCCTGGAAGTCTCTGCAACTGCCACTCTCGGAGCTGATCGGGGGTCTCTAAGCAGACCTCTCATTGAGTCTTGAAGTGGGCTTCCCGAATGGACTGTCCTTCAAGGGAAGCCTGCCTGGCCAAGCGTGGATCGACTTCAGGGATCAAAGGGGGGAGAAGCAGGTGACTTTGCTGAACAGCCGCCGCAGCGGAATGGTACGTGCCCACCTCCCACTCCCTGCTGACTCAAAGTGACCGGCCGGGAGCAGTTCGGCCCAACCGAACGCGCTTCCCGTGGAAAGCAATTGGCAGCTCAATCCTCTGGCTGTGCGTCATGCCCCTGGCGAACAGTTCTATTGGAAGGAACGATCAAACCTCCCCTTTTCATCTGGGGAGAATCATAAAGGGAAATACACACATGAAGAGACTCTTGGGAATCTGCCTGTTGGCCCTGGCATGGGTGGGAATGGTGCCAGAGGGATCCTATGACAAAAGAGTGTCGGCCAGTGGAGGGACAGGGAACGCGGTTGTACCGTTTTCGTCCCTTCAGACAGGCCCTCGGGATGGAGACCTCGTGGTGGCGCAGCCGGGTAGCGTCATCAATCGATATGCCGTCCTGGCCACAGATGTGGCGGTTGGAGCTTCCACCCTCACGGTCACCTATCCAGGTGGCGAGTATGGATTGCAAGCCAGCGACCTGGCCGCTGGCGATGTCATCCTGGTGGTTCAGATGGCGGGAGCGGCAATCGACAACCAGGACAGGGTATCCTATGGTGAGGTGCTCGACTACAAACAGTCCGGGCTTTACGAATATCTGACAATCAGCCGTGTCGTGGGGGGAGTGATCACGGTGCGTCCTCCGTGCGGAGGGACCCTCAACAGTTACGAGGCCAGCGGGCGCACACAAGTGATCCGTGTTCCACGCTATCGCTCCTTGCGGGTGGAAGGAACTGGATCGATCGTCGCCCCGGCCTGGAACGGAGGCTATGGGGGGATCGTCGCGGCTATCGTCGAGGGGGAAGCGGTCATCAGTGGCCAGATCGATGTGAGTGGGCGAGGCTTCCGCGGGGGAGCCGGATCCCTTCTCGGGGCTAGCGAGAGACGAGCCGAGTACCTGACGTCGGATCCCAATGTTGGCGCGGAGAAGGGCGAGGGAATCGCCGGTGACGCCACGACCTACGACGCGCTGGGAGGCCGCTATGGTCGTGGAGCCGCCGCCAATGGTGGGGGAGGAGGGACGGCCCACAACGCCGGGGGCGGCGGTGGCGCCAACGGTCAGAATGGGCAGACCTGGACAGGTCAAGGGGTCATGGACAGCTCCGTGGTCGGCAGTTCAGCGTGGGCCCTCGATCCTGGGTATCAGGCGGCAGGGGGACAACTGACGCGCTCTTCTGGAGGTGGAAGAGGCGGGTATACCTATGCCGAGTTTAATGCGAATGCCTTGATCAGCGGTCCAGGCGATGCGGCCTGGGGGGGAGATCGACGACGGGAGGTTGGAGGACTCGGAGGACGTCCGACGCCTCAGGATCCGGCCAATCGGCTGTTTATGGGAGGCGGCGGTGGCGCAGGGGCGCAGAACGATCGGTCTGGCGGAGCGGGAGGTGCCGCGGGCGGCATCATCTACATGATTGCCAACACTCTCAGCGGCAGTGGCCAGCTTCTTGCTACGGGCGCCCCTGGAGAAGATACCTATTTTGAGAATCGGGATGGCGCTGGCGGGGGAGGAGCCGGTGGAACAATCGTCTTGATCACTGGCTCACTGAGTGGTGTTCGCGCGGTGGCGAGTGGCGGTCGAGGAGGCATTCAGCGACAGCCCATTCAACCGAATCCGCAAGAGTCGCAGGGGCCGGGCGGAGGCGGAGGGGGTGGCTTCATCGCTTACACCGGGGGTACCATCAACACCGATGTCAGCGGAGGACAGGGTGGTGTGAGCGAGTCTCCCTCCCTCACGGAATTCCCCTCCAACGGAGCCACCAGTGGGTCTGCCGGGCAGGTTGTCACCTCGGTTGCGTCGATCCCATTTTGTCAGACCGCGAGCGATCTGGCGGTGACGATGACGAATCCGGATTCATTGATCAATCCCGGGACCCCAACCACCTACACCATTACTGTGAGCAATCTCGGTCCCAACCACGCGTATGGGGCGATTGTCGAGAATATTCTTCCAGCCGAATTTACCGCCGCGTCAAAGAGATGGACCTGTCAGGCCACGACGGGGTCCAGTTGCGCGGCCAGCAGCGGAGTGGGAGACCTGGTGACCACTGTTGATCTTCGCAATGGCGGGTTCGCGACGTTGACCGTGACTGCCGCACTGAATCCGACCAGCTCCATCTCCTCGATCACCAACCGAGTCGTGGTCACTCCCGCAGCCGGTGCGGTCGAGGTGAATTCCAGCAACAACACGGCGGCGGCCGTCAACCAAGTCATTGCACGGTCAGACTTACGGATTGCCAAGACGGGGGCGCCGAGACGAGTCTTTGGTGGAGGCCGGATCGTTTACACCATTACGGTCAGTAATCAAGGCCCCGATCCGGCGACCGGAGCGAGGGTGGAAGACACGGTCTCCCTGGAACTCCTCAACCCGCAGTGGACCTGCACCGCCGGAGTCGGGGCGACCTGTGGGGCTCCGAGCGGGACTGGCCGGATCGCGACAACGGTCAATCTGGGGGCAGGCGCGAGCGCGACCTTCCGAATGGAGGCCCTGGTCTCGTTATTGGCGAAAGATACGCTGAGCAGCGAGACGACCATCACGGCCGGCCCGCGGACGCTGGACCCCGATCTGACCAACAATGTCGCCAGAACAAGCAATGTGGTTCTTCCAACTGGAGGAATGACAATCTTTCCTGATGCAGGACAGACGACCCTGACCTTCGTGGCGCCATGGTTGGAGAACGCAGCCGCGGAAGGAGTGGTGGTAGGGCCACTCGCCCCCGCCACTCGACGAAACCAATCGATTGTCCTGCCAGTCGCCAATGGAGGGTTTCACCTTCCGTCGGCTCGGGCGGAGGTTGGCCATCAAGGTGGGTGGGTGCTGGTCAAAGACTCTGTTCAGCTCATCATCACTGCGGTCCTCTTCGATACGACCGGGGACGAGCCGGTTTTGACTGGCTACGTCACGCGGTCAGGCAATCCGGCGGTCAATGGATCGATCGAGATCCTGGGGCGGATTCCACTCTACACCCTGGCGTTACCCACCCTCCCACTACCCTACCCCCCGACGAGTCGATCTGTCTTCATTCGATCGATCGGCGCGCAATCGACCGCGGAGCTGGTCTCGTTGTTAAGTACCAGCTTTGGGTCGACTCGATTCCGGGCGGGTGAGCTGGCTGGGGAGATAACCATCCAGATGACGCAACGGTAGCCTTCCGTTTCCGACTGGCAAGTGCGGCGCGGAGTGGATGGGTCCTTGATCGACAATGATCGATCAAAGATCTACTCCCTCCGCGCATCGCTTTTTGCCTTCTGGCGTTCTGCGCGTCTCCGAGTGGCGAGAGGCCTTGGATAATGGTCCTCTCCCGCAGACCCAGAGTTGCCACCTGAGCTGCGGTGCGCGATCCCTTTGGAGCGGAAGCTGAAAACACGCTTCCGCCTGGTCCTTGGGCAACCATAGCCCAGTCCAACAGGGAGAGAAGGAGGATTGGAATCTAGCAGCCTCTGGTGGGCTCCTCTGGGTTTTGTCAACCCAGATCAATTCATAACGACTATGCAGAGGCCCTGTGATTCCAACCTGTCTGAGTTGGCTCGATTGACAGGAGTCAAGAGGCCTGTTAGGCTCCATCGCGTCAGGGCGGCAGTGGTTCGTATGTTCCAGACGAACCTGATCAACATTACAGAAAAACCGAGGCGAGGCACATCCGAGGAGAGAACCTGTCATCAGCAGGCTGGCAGTGGTGTGGGAGATTCCTTTCTCGGCAACCTCATCGCAACGAATTCGGCTTCGAGGTCGAGGAGAAGCACGCGGCAAAGTCTCTGTTCCCCGATGGCCCGCCAAACGTTGGCCACTGCAGAGGAACAACCTGGCGACGCGACGGCACAGTGCCCCCCTGATCAGGATCAGAAGACACGGATGGAAAGCGGTAGAGAAAGACCGAGATCGTCCAGGGCGCTGTCTTTTTGCGGGCAGCGGGTCCCTTGATCATTTCCGATCCGCGTTCCAGCTTCCACTCTCAAATCAAAAACGAAATTCTCAGTCTTCCTCCGGATCAAGATTCGGGGAGGAGCTAATGGTCAATCCCCGGCGCTGTAATTTCCAGAGGAGGAAAATCAATGAAGTCCGATAAGCCTGAGAGCGGCCTGGATCGGCGCTCGCTGCTCAAATCCGCAGTGGTTGCCTCGGTTGGGCTGACGGCATCTGAGATCGCGGTCGCAGCCCCGGTCGATGTCGACTCCGCTATGCCAGGAATCACGCCACAGTCTCCGCGGCGAACCACCGTTCGGGAGAAGGTCAAGATCACCAGGCTCGAGACTTTTCTGGTCAAACCGCGCTGGCTCTTCCTGAAGGTCCACACGGATGCAGGCGTGGTTGGTCTTGGTGAGCCGGTGACAGAGGGAAGGGCCCGTACCTGCGCCGAGGCGATCCGCGAGATGGAGCCCTACCTCATCGGCAAGGATCCGCGCGACGTAACGCATCACTGGCAGGCGATCTATCGTCACGCCTTCTATCGGGGAGGCCCAATCCTTACCTCCGCGCTCAGCGGGATCGATCAGGCGCTCTGGGATATCAAGGGCAAGCTGCTTGGCGTGCCGGTCTATGAGCTGCTCGGCGGCCCAACCCGTCAGCGCATTCGGGTCTACGCCCACGCCGGGACGCCGGAGCTGGTGCGGGAGAAGCGGGCCCAGGGCTTTACCGCCTTCAAGACCGGCCCGGCCCGGCTGAATGGCCGTTACGCGCGGATTGTGGAGAACAGGGCCTGGATCGAGAACGCCGTCGCCAAGTTTGCGGAGCTGCGCTCGATCGTCGGCAAGGAGGGGGACATCGGGATCGATTTCCACGGAGCGGTTCCCCCGGCGACCGCCAGGATTCTGATGAAAGAACTGGAACAGTTCCATCCCTTCTTTTATGAAGAGGTCATCAACTGCCAGGACGTCAACCTGATGGCCGAGCTGGCCAAGACGACCCATATTCCGATCGCGACCGGCGAGCGGATCTTCACCAAGTGGGGCTTCCGCGAGATCCTGGAGAAGGGCGCGGCGACGATCTTACAACCGGATCTCTGCCACGCTGGCGGCATCAGCGAAGTGAAGATCATTGCCGGAATGGCTGAGGCCTACTACGCCTCGATCGCTCCGCACAATCCGCTCGGCCCGATCTCGCTTGCCGCGGGTCTTCATATCGCGGCCTCGATTCCAAACTTCCTCTGTCAGGAACAGGTCAGCCTCGGCGAGGGATATATCAAAAATCCCTTCACGGTTCGCGACGGGTATATCGATCTGCCGACCGGTCCCGGCCTCGGGATCGAACTCGACGAGGAGGCGATGAAGGACAAGATCGGGCACGATTGGCGCAACCCGGAGACCTACGATCCGGACGACGGCTCGGTGACCGACTGGTAGACCCATTCGGGTGGATACAGTGACCGGCTCAGCTGAAAGAGGCGATCAGGTTCGGGTGACCTGATCGCCTCTTTTCGCAGGTTGGGTCCGCTCCGCCGTCAGTCGAGCCGACCGCCGCCGTGCGCGGGGCGATCTTCCCTCGCCTCCTGAGTCCCTATCGAGAGATGACTTCGGTGTGGCATACCCCACTGGTACAGAGAGATTGGGACACGGCACAGTCCATCTCCTGGGCGGACGGAGAAGGCGAACGAAGTCAGCTCGGCCAGAAAGCGGCGATCCCTCAGGCAGGGAGGGCCGAATAAGAGTCGGACTCCTGTTATGATGAAGATCCGTGCGCCAGAGAGGATAGAGAAGCGGGACGAGCCCTTGACGACGAGGGCCGAAAGGAGAGAGATGGGAGGAAGAAGAAGATTTCCCGATCGGAGGCATCAGCCACGACGAAAGGGAGAGCGTGGGGGGATCGACGAGACGATCGATCCGCCACGTCGATCAGCCCGGAAACGATCGAGAACGTCCTGAGCCGACTGGAGGAGGCAGGGGAAGGACTGGGCCTGGAAGAGTTGCTGGGAGAGGAAGTGGAGACCGAGCGAGAAGAGCGAGCTGTCGTCCAGGGACTGGCACAGCTGCAGGGGGTCGGGCTGCTGCGTCGCGTGGGGACGCGGTACCTGCTGGCGCGGTCGAAGCGAGTCATGACCGGGTTGATTCGCCAACGGGGACGCAAGCGAATCTTCTTCATTCCTGATCGGGAGGAGGATCGGCAGGGGGCTCCGATTCGGGTGGAGGCTGAAGACCTCCTCGGAGCCTATGACGGCGACAGGGTGGTCGCGAGCCTCCGCCCACGAGGAGTGTCGCCGGGGCAGCTGGCTCGGGTCGAGATGATTCTGCGACGAGGTCGGCTGGTCATTGTCGGGCGACTGCACCACCGCTTTACGGGATTCGGACCTCCCTGGGTGGAGTCCCTCGATGAAAAGTTTGGGTTCGAGATCGACCTGGAGGGATCGGAAGGGTCGACTCTTCCGGAGGGTGGGATCGTCACCGTGGAAGTGACGGCCCTGCCGGTTGCGGGCCGGGCGCCACGGGGGCGGGTCGTCGAGGTGCTCGGGGATACCAGTACCGCCCCCGGGTTGGACATCGAGATTGTCATTCGAAAGCACGACCTGCCCCACCAGTTTCCCACAGAAGTCCTCGCCGAGGCGGCGAGGGTCTCCCCCACAGTTCTGGAGAAGGACTGGCAAGGCAGGCTCGACCTGCGGGATCTTCCCACGGTCACGATCGACGGCGAGACGGCCCGTGACTTTGACGATGCGATCAGCCTGCAACCGCTGGACGGAGGGCGATTCCTCCTCGATGTTCACATCGCGGATGTCAGCTGGTATGTCCGGGAAGGGAGCGCGCTCGACGCCGAGGCCCAGGTACGGGGAACCTCTGTCTATTTTCCTGAGCGAGCCATTCCCATGCTGCCGGAAGAACTCTCAAATGGAATCTGCTCCCTCCGCCCACGGGTGGATCGATTGGCCCTCACCGCCAGGATGGAGATCACCCGGGAAGGGGAGGTCAGCGACTATCAGTTGCGCGAGACCGTCATCCGCAGCCAGGAGCGG